>NZ_QHJN01000181.1:0-15209 GCF_003947565.1 Actinomadura sp. WAC 06369
GGCGACGACCGCACCGGCCGGCTGCCCCGCGCCCGGGTGATCAAGCCCGCCGCCGGGAACTCCGGCTCGGCGGCGGGCTTGATCACCCGGGCGCGGGGCAGCCGGCCGGTGCGGTCGTCGCCCTCGGCGGGCGGCTCCGGCGGCTCGTCGATGTTCTCCTGCTCGGGCCAGGGCATCTCGTCGCCCTCGGGGACGGCGTCGAACCCCGCGACGATCTCCGCCCAGATGGCGTCCTCGTCGCGTTCGGCGGTGCCGGCGGGGGAGGCGTCGGCGGCGCCGGGCGCGTCCGCCCCGTCGGGCGCGCCGGTCTCGGGCCGGTCGGCGTCGGCGAGCCCGCCGTCCGCGCGTCCCGCGTCGGGACGGCCCGCGTCCTTGAGCCCGGCGTCCTTGAGGGGCGGGTCCTGCGGATCCGGGTCCTTGAGCCCGGTGTCGGCGAGGCCGGCGTCGGTGCGCTCGGCGTCCGGGTCGGAGCCGCGCACGCCCGCGTCGCGCAGCCGCGCCAGGTGGGCCCGCAGGATCCCCTCGGCGGCCGGCTTCATCTCGACGTCCACGTACAGCCGGTCGAGGACGTCCTCGGCGGCGCGGCCGGACGCGTCCGCGGCGCGCGGCCCGTCGGGCGCGGCGGCGGGCCGGCCCGGGTCGTCGGCCGCGGCGGCGCCGCCCGCGGGCGGGACGGCGTAGGCGGCGACGCCCGCGTCCCGCAGCGCCGTCAGCATCGCGTCGGCGAGGTGCGGGGCGAGATCGACCAGCGGAGCGTAGGTGTCGGCCGACAGGCCGTTGCCACGGCGATTCACGGGGCCGGCTCCTTCGGCTCCGGCGTGACCGGCAGCACCGGCATGGCGGCCTCCGCTCCCCCATCGACAGGTGCGTCCGGCGGCGCCCCCGCACGCGGCGGCGCCCCCGGACACGTTGAGACGTGTCCCACGGTATTCGCTGCGCCGCGCGGGACAAGCCCCCGGGCGCACCCGAATTGAGATTACGTAGAGAGAGTACGGCCAACCGGCGGCGCGGCGCGCCGCGCCGGGCGGGCCCGCCGGCCTACCCGGGCGGCCGGGTGGGCCGCTCGGGGGCGGGATGCGAAGATAGCCCATCATCTTCCCCCGGAGCCGGGTCCTCGGCTCGCACACCGCATGCACGCGCGGTAAAGAAAGGGTGTCGGCATGCTCTGGTTCTGGATCCTGCTGAGGATCGTCCTCTCGCCCATCATGTACGTGCTGTGGCGGCCGCGGAACCAGGGGATGCGCAACGTGCCGAAGCGCGGGCCCGCGCTGATGGTGAGCAACCACCTCTCGTTCGCCGACCACTTCTTCGCGCCGCTGCCGCTGATGCGTCCGATCTTCTTCATCGGCAAGGGCGAGTACTTCACCGGCAAGGGGATCAAAGGGCTGATCAGCAAGGCGTTCTTCACCGGGGTCGGGGTGGTGCCGGTCGACCGGACCGGCGGCTCGGCGGCCGAGGCGGCGCTGGAGACGGGCCTGCGGATCCTCCGGGAGGGCAAGCTGCTCGGCATCTACCCGGAGGGCACGCGCGCCCCCGACAACCGCCTGTACCGGGGGAAGACGGGGGTGGCGCGGCTGGCGCTGAAGTCCCGCGTGCCGGTGATCCCGGTAGCGATGATCAACACGTTCGAGCTCATGCCGTCCGGCAAGCCGCTGCCCCGGCTGGGGGTGCGGCCGGGCGTCCGGTTCGGCGAGCCGCTCGACTTCTCCCGCTACTACGGCCGCGAGGACGACCGGGAGGTGCTGCGCGCGATCACCGACGAGATCATGCGGGCGATCCGGGAGCTGTCCGGCCAGGAGTACGTCGACCGCTACGCCGCCGAGGTGAAGGCCGAGATGGCCGGCAAGCCGGTCCGCCCGGTCCGCGACGACGACGAGGACGAGGACGCGCCCGGGACCGGCGGCGACAACGGGACCGAGGACGGGACCGGCAACGGAACCGAGGACGGGAGCGCCGCGCGGCGCGCCCGCGACGGCGACGGAGGGCCGACCGACGGCGCGTGACGCGGACCGCGGCGGCGGCCTGGGCCTGGACGCCGCGCTGTGGCGGGCGGTCGCGGTCTACCGGACCGCCGCGCTCGGCTACGCCGCCGTGCTGATCGTCAAGAACGCCGGCGGCTACGCGCACCCGGCCGGCGGCTGGGCCGTCCTCGGGGCCATGGCCGGCTGGACGGTCGCCGCATGGCTGCTGTTCCGCGACCCGCGCCGCCGCGGCCCCGCCCTGCTGGCCGCCGACATGGCCGTCGCGTCCGGCTGCGTGGTCGCGACCGCCTGGGTGGAGAGCGTCGCGGGCATCGCCTCCGGACGCCCGACGCTGCCGGTGTCGTGGGTCGCGGCGGCCGTCCTGTCGTGGGCGGTGGTGGGCGGCCGGCGCCTCGGCATCGCCGCCGCCGGGATCCTCGCGCTGGCGAACCTGCTGGTGCACGTGCTCGCCGGGACGGCCGGCGGCATCGGCGGCCGCACCTTCAACGGCATCGTGCTGCTGGGCCTCGCCGGGCTGGTCGTCGGGCACGTGGTCCGGCTGGCCCGCGAGGCCGAGGCGCGGCTCGCCCGCGCGGTCGAACTGGAGTCGGCCACCCGCGAGCGCGAGCGCCTCGCCCGCGACATCCACGACTCGGTGCTGCAGGTGCTCGCGATGGTGCGGCGGCGCGGCGCCGGGCTCGACGGCGAGGCCGCCGAGCTGGCCCGGCTGGCGGGGGAGCAGGAGACCGCGCTGCGCGCCCTGGTCGGCAGCGCGCCCCGCACGCCGTCCCGCGCCCCGACCGGAACCGGACGTCGGGCCCCCGGCGCCGCCGCGGAGGACGAGCTGGACGTGCGGCCGCTGCTGACCGCCCGCACGTCCGGAACCGTCACCGTGTCGACGCCCGCGACGCCCGTCCCGCTGCCCGAGCACGCCGCCCGGGAGCTGGACGCGGCCGTCGCCGCGGCGCTCGACAACGTCGCGCGGCACTGCGGCGCCGGCACCCGTGCCTGGGTGCTGCTGGAGGACGGCGGCGACGAGGTGATCGTCAGCGTCCGCGACGACGGCCCGGGCATGCCGGCGGGACGCCTCGAGCGGGCGGCGGCCGACGGGCGCCTCGGCGTCGCCCAGTCGATCCGCGGGCGCGTCCGCGACCTCGGCGGCACGACGGCGATCACCTCCGCGCCCGGCGAGGGCACCGAGATCGAGATGACCGTTCCGCGGTCCCCGCGGAACGCGTGAGAAGGTGATGGGGTGAGCGACGTTCCCCTCAGGGTCATGGTGGTGGACGACCATCCGATGTGGCGGGACGCGGTCGCCCGCGACCTCGCCGAGGCCGGGCACGAGGTCGTCGCGACGGCCGGCGAGGGCCGCGCCGCGGTTCGCGTCGCCGCCGCCGCGCGCCCCCAGGTCGCCGTCGTCGACCTGCAGCTCCCCGACATCTCCGGGGTCGAGGTGACGCGGCACCTCGCCGCCGCCGACCCGCCCGTCCGGGTGCTGGTGCTGTCCGCCAGCGGCGAGCAGGAGGACGTGCTGGAGGCCGTCAAGGCGGGCGCCACCGGCTACCTGCTGAAGTCGGCCGCCCGCGAGGAGTTCCTGGACGCCGTCCGGCGCACCGCCGCGGGCGACGCCGTCTTCACCCCGGGCCTCGCCGGGCTCGTCCTCGGCGAGTTCCGCCGCCTCGCCGCCGCGCCCGCCCGCGACGCCGACGACGGCGCGCCCCGGCTCACCGAACGCGAGACCGAGGTCCTGCGCCTCGTCGCGAAGGGCCTCACCTACAAGCAGATCGCGCAGCGCCTCGTCCTGGCCCACCGCACGGTGCAGAACCACGTGCAGAACACCCTCGGCAAGCTCCAGCTCCACAACCGCGTCGAACTCGTCCGCTACGCGATCGAGAAGGGCCTCGACGACGACCTCGGCCGGGGCTGACCCGTCCGGCCCCGTCCGGCCGCCGCCCTGGACCGGCACCTCCGGCCCCGTCCGGCCGCCGCCCTGGACCGGCGCCTCCGGCGACGGCCGGTGCGCGCCGTCCGGCGGGAACGGCGTCGAACACGCCGGGCCGGACGGGCGTCCAACGGTGTGGACGCTCGGAGAACAGAAGAGGTGCGGGCATGGACGATGCTCGGGCGGTAGCCGCACAGCTGGACGGCCCTTGGCCGTCCGTCGTCGTGTGGGCCGTACTCCTACCCGTGTCCGCGGTGCTGCTGGTGCGGGCGCTCGCGGTCCGGCGCCGGCTCGGCCGCGGCGCCCCGCTCGGCCGCGAGCCCCATCCGTACGAGGCGGCGCTGATCCGCTCCGGTGAGGACCGCGCGGTCCTCACCGGCCTGGCCGTCCTGCGGGCTGAAGGGGCGATCGAGGCGCGGCCGCCCGGGCGCCTGGTCGCGGGGGACCGGAAGGGCCCCGTCCTGCCGCTCGACGACGCCCTCCACGGCGCCGTCCGGCGTGGCGTCGCCCCGTCCGCGCTGCGCCGGGACGGGGCGGTGGGCAAGGCCCTGCGGATGCTCCGGACCGACCTGGAAGACGCCGGGCAGCTCCTGAGCCCCGCCGCGAAGGACGCCCGGAGGGTCGCCGCGGTGCCGCTGCTCGCCGTGAGCTGGCTCGGCGCCCCGGCCGTCCTGATCCTCCCCGGCGGCGTGACCCCGCCCGCCCTCGTCGCGGGCTTCCTGATCGAGGCCGTGCTCGCCGTGGCGGCACTGGTCCTCGTGCTGGACCGGGGGTCGCGCACCGCCGAAGGCACGGCCGCGGACCGGGAGTACGGCCTGCGGCACCTCCACCTGGCGCCGTGGGCGTCGCCGTCCTGGACGACCTACGGCCCGGCGGGGGCATCGGCTGGCGGCCCCCGATCGGCGGGTTCGTCGCGTCGCTGCCGGGCCTGCGGTTCACCGAGGTGATCGCCGAGTCGGTCCGGCCGGCGCGGCCCGACCCCGGCCTGCTCGCCCTGCGCGACCGCGGCGCGGCGGTCGTCCCGCACGGGGTGCGGCTGTCGCTCGGCGGCGCCGAACCCGTGTCCGCCGAGCGGGTCGCGCACCTGGCCGCGTGCGCCGAGGCGCTCGGCGCGCCGCTGGTCAGCGAGCACGTCGCGTTCGTCCGCGCGGGCGGCATCGAGGCCGGGCACCTGCTGCCGGTGCCCCGCACCCGCGCCGCGCTCGACGTCCTGACCGCGAACGTCCGCCGCACCCGGGACGGGCTGCCGGTGCCGCTGGCCGTCGAGCCGATCGCCGCGCTGTTCGACTGGCCGGACGCCGAGTACGACGAGGCCGCCTTCCTCACCGAGCTGGTCGAGCGCACCGGCGTCCTGCTGCTCCTCGACGTCGCCAACGTGCACGCGAACGCCCGCAACCGCGGCACCGACCCCCTCGACCTCATCGACCGCCTGCCGCTCGAACGGGTCGCGTACTGCCACGTCGCGGGCGGCGAGCAGGCGGGCGGCCGCTACCACGACACCCACACCGCGCCCGTCCCGCCCGAGGTCCTCGACCTGGTCGCCGAGCTCTGCGCCCGGCACCGCCCGCCCGGCCTCCTCCTCGAACGCGACGGCCGCTACCCGCCCGCCGCCGAGCTGCGGGACGAACTCGACGCCGTCGCCGACGCGTCCGGCCACCCCCGCGTCACATGACCGGGGAGCCGCTGGACGCCGGCCTGGCGGCCGCGCAGGAGGCCCTCGTGCGCGCCATGGCGGCGGGCGGGCCGATGCCGGCCGGGTTCGACGGCGACGCCGTCCGCGCCGCGGCGCGGAGCATCCTGCGCAAGCGGGCCGGGGAGGTCGCGCACGCGTGGCCCGCGCTCGCCGCGTCGTACGGGACGTCCTGGGGCGAGGCGTTCGCGGCCTGGGCGGCGGAGCGGCCCACGCGCGGATCCGCCCGGGACGGGCGCGACTTCGCCCGCGCCCACCGGCACGAGTTGGCGCCCGGCGCGGCGCGGGAACTGGCGGTCGCGGAGGCGCGGTGGTCGTATGTCCGGGACGGCGCCCCGCGCCGCCGCGCGGCCGGGGTGCGGCGGGTGCCCGGCGGGCTGGCGGTGGCGGTCCGCGGCCGGGTGCGCGTCCTCGCGCGCCGCCGCTGACGCGGTTCGCGGCGGACGTGCCCGAGCCGCCCCGACAGCGACTATGGTCTAGACCAATGGCGGCGTGCCGGGACGGCCGGCGAACGCGCCCGTGAACGCACGCGCCGGCATAGAGTCCGGGCACGTGAACGAGGGAGGAGTCCGGTGGCGGGAGAAGGAGACGGCATGCGGGTCGGAGTGCTGACCGGCGGCGGGGACTGCCCCGGCCTGAACGCGGTGATCCGCGCGGTCGTGCGCAAGGGCGTGCAGGTCTTCGGGTACGAGTTCGTGGGCTTCCGCGCCGGGTGGCGCGGCCCCCTCGAAGGCGACACCGTGGCCCTGGACGTCCAGGCCGTGCGGGGCATCCTGCCGCGCGGCGGCACGATCCTCGGATCGTCCCGGACCAACCCGCTCAAGGTCGAGGGCGGCGTCGAGCGGATCAAGGACAACCTCGCCGGGCTCGGCGTGGACGCCCTGATCGCCATCGGCGGCGAGGACACCCTCGGCGTCGCGCGCGAGCTGCACTCGCGCGGCGTGAACGTCGTGGGCGTCCCCAAGACCATCGACAACGACCTGAACGCCACCGACTACACGTTCGGGTTCGACACCGCGGTGAACATCGGGGTGGAGGCCGTCGACCGGCTGCACACCACCGCCGAGAGCCACCACCGCGCGCTGATCTGCGAGGTCATGGGCCGCCACGCGGGCTGGATCGCGCTGCACGTCGGCATGGCCGCCGGCGCCAACGTCATCCTGATCCCCGAGCGGCCCTTCGACATCGACAAGGTCGTCGAGTACGTCGAGAGCCGGTTCAAGACCCGCTACGCGCCGATCATCGTGGTGTCCGAGGGCGCCCACCCGATCGACGGGCAGATGCAGCTGCAGACCGGCGAGCGCGACGCGTTCGGGCACGTCCGGCTCGGCGGCATCGGGCAGCGGCTCGCCGACGAGATCGAGAAGCGCACCGGCAAGGAGGCCCGCGCCACCGTGCTCGGGCACATCCAGCGCGGCGGCACCCCGAGCGCGTTCGACCGCGTGCTCGCCACCCGCCTCGGCCTCCAGGCCATCGACGCCGTCCGCGACGGCGACTACGGCAGGATGGTCGCGCTGCAGGGCACCGAGATCGTCCGGGTCGGCCTCGACGAGGCCACCAAGGAGCTGAAGACCGTCCCGCTGGAGCGGTACGCGGAGGCCGAGGTCTTCTTCGGCTGACCGGAGAAGGATCCTCCTGGCGGGAACACCGATACCAGGTCGCGGCGTTGCGGCTTCTGGGCCACACTGGAGGCCCGCCCCCGTACTTCGCCGCCCCGCCAGGAGGATCCGCATGACCACGCTCGACGCCGCGCCCGCCGTCGTCCGGGAGCAGTCGCCGGTCGACGGCGAGCCGTGCGTGCTGCTCAAACTGGGCGAGGTCGTCCTCAAGGGCAAGAACCGCGAGCAGTTCGAACGTCGGCTGGCCGACAACGTCCGCACCGCGGTCCGCCCCATCGCCCGCGTCGACGTCATCCGCCGCCACGGCGTGTTCGTCGTCCGCACGAAGGACGCCGACGTTCCCACCGTCGACCGGCTCGCCGAGCGGATCGGCGACGTCATGGGCATCGTGTGGGCGCACCGCGCCTGGCGCGTCGGCAAGGACCTCGCGAGCGTCGAGCGCGCCGCCCTCGAGCTGATGGAGGGGCGCACCGGCTCCTTCGCCGTCCGCTCGCGCCGCCGCGACAAGCGGTTCCCGATGACCTCCACCGAGCTCGACCGGCACATCGGCGCGCTCGTCGCGCAGAAGTACGGGCAGCCGGTCAAGCTGAAGAACCCCGAGCACACCCTGTCGATCGAGGTCGACCGCGACGAGGTGTTCGTGTTCTCCGGCGGGCTCCCCGGCCAGGGCGGGCTCCCCGTGGGGATGAGCGGCCGCGCGCTGGTGCTGATGTCCGGCGGCATCGACTCGCCCGTCGCCGCGTACCGGATGATGCGCCGCGGCCTGCGCGTCGACTACCTGCACTTCTCCGGGATGCCGTTCACCGGCCCCGAGTCGATCTACAAGGCGTACGCGCTGGTCCGCGAGCTGGACAAGTTCCAGGGCGGCTCGCGGCTGTTCGTCGTCCCGTTCGGCAAGGCGCAGCAGCAGATCAAGTCGTCCGGCGCGGACCGGCTCGCGGTGATCGCGCAGCGCCGGCTGATGCTGCGCACCGGCGAGGTCCTCGCCCGCCGGCTGCGCGGGACCGCGCTGATCACCGGCGACGCGCTCGGCCAGGTGTCCAGCCAGACGCTCGCGAACATCACCGCGCTGGACGACGCGGTCGAGCTGCCGATCCTGCGCCCCCTCGTCGGCATGGACAAGATCGAGATCATGGACCAGGCGCGCCGCATCCGGACCCTGTCGATCTCCGAGCTGCCCGACGAGGACTGCTGCACGCTGCTCGCGCCGCGCCGCGCCGAGACCCGCGCGAAGATCGACGACCTGCGGCAGATCGAGAAGCGCCTCGACGTCGGGGAGCTCGCCGACCAGCTCGCCGAGTCCGTCCAGGAGCACCGCCCGGTCTACGGCGACGCCGCCGCCTCCTGACCGCCGCCGCGTCGACCGCAGCCCCGTCCGCGGCCTCGCCCGTCCGGCCGGGCGGGCGGGTCAGCGCGGGTCGCCGGGGCGCGGGGGTTCCGGGCCGTCCGGGCCGAGCAGCGTGATCCGCTCGATCCGCACCACCCGGAACCGGCGCCCGGCGACCGTGATGCCGTTGCGGCCCGTGCCGTCCTCCATCAGCTCGGCCGCCGCGGCGAACTCGGCGGCGGCGGCCTCCGCGGGCCGCTCGATCACCGGGACGACGTGCCGGAAGTACGTGACGAGCGAGTCGCGGGCCTCCTGCGGGCCGTCGTGCAGCCGGCCGACCGGGCGCCACCGCCCGCCGCCCCGCTCCGCGACCGTGAACACCGGCGCGAGCGGCACCGGCGTCAGGAACGCTCCGTCCGGCTCGTTCCCGGCGGCGGCCGCCGCGTCCAGCACCTGGCACAGCAGCTCCGCCGACGTGAGGTCGGGGTCGGTGCCGTCGCCGGGCAGCAGGTCGGGCTCCCCGCGCGGCGCGCGCCCGGGCGGGTCCAGGTCGGTGGGCCGCGGCGGCTCGGGCCCGTCCGGCCCGGTCCGCACGAGCTGCTCGATCCGCACGATGCGGAACCGCAGCCCGGCCGCCGTCACCTCGTCGGACGGGTCCGCCTGCAGCGCCCGCGCCGCCGCCCGCAGCTCCCGCGCGGCGGCGCCGGCCTCCGCTGCGGCCCGGTCCTCCAGGTGGACGGCCAGCAGCTCCCGCGCGCCCTGCGGGAGCGGGTCGCTCGGGCACACCAGCCGCCACCCGTCCGCGACCCGCTCGGCCGCCGCGAACAGCGCGCCGACGACCACCGGTTCCGGGTACGCCGCCATGGCGCGGCGCGCGTCCGCCCGCAGCACGGCGGCCACCGGGTCGACGCCGTCCAGGTCCTCGGGGAAAAGCTGTCCTCCGGCGTCCCCCTCGCCCGTCGTCATGCGGGCCATCATCCCCGCCGCGGGCCGGGTACCGCGAGTGGTTCAGACCAATCGTTACTTCCGCGGCAGCACGATCAGCACCAGCGCGGCGGCGAGGAGCCCGAGGCCGGCCAGGGCGGTGCCGCCGAGCCGCTCGCCGAGCAGGACGACGCCGAGGACGGCCGCGACCGCCGGTTCGGCGAGCGTCAGCGTCGTCGCCGCCGTCGCCGGGGTGGTGCGCAGCCCGCGAGCGAACAGCAGGTAGGCGCCGCCGGTCGCGACCACCCCCAGGTAGAGGGCGATGAGGGCGCCCGAGCCGGTCAGCATCCACCCCGACCCGGCGAACGGCAGGACGGGCAGCAGCGGGACGGCCGCGACGCCGAACAGGGCGCCGACGGCGGCCCGCTCGTCGGCGCCCCGGACGATCAGGACGGACGTCACCGACGCGTACGACGCGTACGCGAGGCCGGACAGCGCGGCGAACGCGATGCCCGCGAGGTCGGCGCCGGCGTCCTCGCCGCCGCCGACGAGCAGCGCGCACCCGGTGACGGCCGCGGCGGTCGCGACCGTCCAGCGCCGGGCGGGTGCGGTGCGGTCGGCGGCGGCGCCGATGAGCCCGGCGAACGCGGGCGCGGACCCGATGGTGACGACGGTCGCGATCGCGACGCCGGTGCGGGCCGCGGCGACGAAGAACGCCGTCTGGTACACGGTGATCGCGACGGCGCCGAGCAGGACGAGCGGGCGGGCGCGGCGGTCGGCGGCGAGCCGCCGCAGGCCCGCGCCGCCCGCCAGGGCGGCGGAGGCCAGCAGGACCAGCCCGCCGAGGACGATGCGCATCGCGGCGACCGACAGGCTGGACGCGCCGTCCGCGAACGTGCGGACGGTGCCGGTCGTCCCCCACAGGGCCGCGGCCGCGAGGATCGGGAAGGCGCCCCCGCCCGGCAGCCCCCGCCCGGACGTGCCGGACGGGGACGCGGACTCGGACGGGGAACCGGTCGGGGACTCGGACGGGGACGCGTGCTCGGACGAGCGCGCGGACATGCGGAACGAAAGCGTGCGGAAGGACACGGAGTGCTGCTCCTGTGCTCGAATCGGGAGAGGGATTCCGGATTCGGGGCGCAGGACTGACCGGGCCGGGGCGCGCTCGCGCCGGGCCCGTCAGGACTCGAGGTCGGAACTGCTTGTGGTTCGCCGCGCCCCGTCAGGAGCGGGGCGGCCCGCAGTTCGGGGTCCAGAACGCCATGAGCCCGACGTTACCAGCCGTTCCGCACGTCCGTCCGCGCCCGCTCAGGCCGGGACGGCGTCGACGTCCGGGTCCCGGGTGAGGGTCCGGCCGACGATCGGGGGCAGCTCCCGCACCGCCTTCGCCAGCTCCCGCAGGTCGCCGTCCACGAGCGCCTGGGGCCCGTCGCACAGCGCGGTCTCCGGGTGCGGGTGGACGTCGATGATGACGCCGTCGGCGCCGATCGCGATCGCGGCGCGGGTCAGCGGCAGGACGAGGTCGCGGCTGCCGCCGGAGTGCGACGGGTCCACGATCACCGGCAGGTGGGAGAGCCGCTGCGCCACCGGCACGGCGGAGATGTCGAGGGTGTTGCGGGTCGCCTTCTCGAACGTCCGGATGCCGCGCTCGCACAGCACGATGTCGAGGTTGCCGCGCTGCGCGACGTACTCGGCGGCCATCAGCCACTCCTCGATGGTGCCGTTCATCCCGCGCTTGAGCATCACCGGCTTGCCGGCCTCCCCGGCGGCCTGCAGCAGCGCGAAGTTCTGCGCGTTGCGGGTGCCGATCTGCAGCATGTCGGCGTAGGACGCGACGAGTTCCACGTCCGCGGCGTCCACGACCTCGGTGACGACCGGCATGCCGGTCTCCTCGCGGACGTCCGCGAGGATCTTCAGGCCGGCCTCGCCGAGCCCCTGGAACGCGTACGGGGACGTGCGGGGCTTGAACGCGCCGCCCCGCAGCAGGGTCGCGCCCGCGGCCTTGGCCATCTGCGCGGCCTGGAGGGTCTGCTCGGGGGTCTCCACCGCGCACGGCCCGGCGATCAGCGTCATCGTGCCGGGGCCGACGGGGACGCCGCCGACCCGGACCACCGTGCGCTCGGCGTGGTTCTCCCGGCTGACCAGCTTGTAGGGCGCCGAGATCCGGATGACGTCGCTGACGCCCCGCAGCCCGCGCAGGTTCAGCGAGCCGAACTGCTCGACGTCGCCGACGAGGCCGACGATCGTCCGCTCCACGCCGCGGCTGACGAAGGCGTCGCCCCCCGCCGTCTCGACCAGTGAGACGACGCCGTCGACATCCGCTTCGGTGGCCCCCGGGGCCATGACGATGACCATGCCGTACTCCCTCTCCTCGTCCCGCGGGCCCGGCGGTCCCGCGGGCGTCCCCTGAAACGACGGAAGCCCCGGGCCGACCGGCCCGGGGCTTCTCGTTCGTGGTCTGTCAGCGCAGCGTCTGGCAGACCAGCCGTCCGGGCTGGTCGAGCCAAAAGAAATACACGACGTTGCGCATGGGCCTCACCATAGCCGACGCGGGACGGGGGCGGTGGCGAGGGGGCCGAATATGGCTCAGCTCACGCCGGATGGCAGGATGGCCGCGTCATGTCCCAACCCGAAGAGCCCACGCAGCAGCGGCGGGACCTGCCGCCCGGTCAGTACGTCCCCCGGGGATGGCCGGTCCTCCACTACGGCCCCGTCCCGAAGTTCCGTCCCAAGGACTGGGATTTCCGTGTCTTCGGTGCGACCGCGTCGGGCGGGCACCACCGCTGGACGTGGGACGAGTTCGACGCGCTGCCCCGCGCCAAGGCCGTCGCCGACTTCCACTGCGTCACCAAGTTCACGATCCCCGACAACGAGTGGGAAGGCGTCCCCGGCTCGGCGATCGTGGAGCTCGCGCCGCCCGCCCCCGAGGTCACGCACGTGATGGTGTGGGCCGAGTACGGCTACAGCGCCAACATCCGGATGGCGGACTTCCTCGCCGAGGGGACGATGTTCGCCACGCACCGCGACGGCGAGCGGATCACGCCCGACCACGGCTTCCCGATCCGCATCGTCGTCCCGCACCTGTACGCGTGGAAGAGCGTGAAGTGGGTGCGCGGGGTGGAGTACCTGGTGAAGGACCGCCGCGGCTTCTGGGAGGAGCGCGGGTACCACAACGTCGCCGACCCGTGGCGCGAGCAGCGGTACTCCTACCAGGAGGACGACGGCGAGGCGCCGCCGCTGTAGGGCCCGCGCGTCCCGGACCGCGGCGTGGCCCATCCGAGACCTTCGTAAATGGCCAACACACCGACCCACGCGGACGACAGCCGTTACCGTAAGTCGTCATGGTCCTACCGTCCGTTCTGGACGCCGTGGCGTGCGCCGTGGCCGCCGGCGCCGCCGTGGGAGCGTGCGCGCTGCGCAGCCGGCTCCCGTTCCCCGGCCGGGGCCCCGCCGTGCCGGACGAGCGGGCCGCGTTCGCGGCCCTGCACGCGATCACGCTGGCGTCGCCGCCGCTGCGGACCGGGCTGGGCGGCGCCGCCGCGCGCCGGTCCGTCCGGCACCTGCGGGCGCTGCTGGACGCCGAGGCCGTCGCGCTCGTCGCGCTCCGCTCCGCGCTCGTGGAGGACGACCCCGCGGACGACGACCCTCCGGACGACGACCCCGCGGTGCTGCTGGCGTGGGACGGCGCGGGCCGGAACCCGCACGCGGGCGAGGCCGTCGACCTCGCGCTGCCGGTGCTGGCCTCGGGCCGCCCCCGGGTGGTCGGCGCCGACCGGGTCGCCTGCCCGGACGGCGCCTGCCTGCTGCGGACCGCGATGATCGCGCCGGTCGCCGTCGGGCGGTCCGCCGGGCCCGCCGTCCCCGAGGCGCCCGCCGGGCGGGGCGTCGAGGCGGCGTTCGTGGCGTACTGGCACCGGCCGTCCGCCGCCCGGGTCCGCGCCGTCGGCGAGACCGCCCGGCTGGTCGCCGGGCAGCTCCGGCTCGCGGAACTGGACGCCGCGCGGCAGCGGGTCGCGGAGGCCGAGATGCGGGCGCTGCGGGCGCAGATCTCCCCGCATTTCGTCTACAACTCGCTGACCACGATCGCGTCGTTCGTCCGCACCGACCCGGAACGGGCCCGCGAGCTGCTGCTCGACTTCGCCGACTTCGCGCGCTACTCGTTCCGCAACGCCCGCGACTTCACCACCCTCGCCGACGAGCTGCGCTCCATCGACCGCTACCTGCTGCTGGAGCGGGCCCGGTTCGGGGAGCGGCTCTGCTTCCAGGTGGAGATCGCGCCGGAGGTGCTGCCCGTCGCGGTGCCGTTCCTGGCGCTCCAGCCGCTCGTCGAGAACGCCGTCCGGCACGGCATGGCCGACGCCCGCGACGCGTTCCACATCTCGATCACGGCGCGCGACTCCGGGCCCGAGGCGGCGATCAGCATCGAGGACGACGGCGTCGGCATGGACCCCGAGCGGCTGCAGGAGATCCTCTCCGCCCCCGTCGGCGGGCCGGGCCCGACCGGGTGGGGGAGCGTGTCGGGCGGCCGGTCCCGCCGCGGCGGCACCGGGATCGGGCTGGCGAACGTCGACGCGCGGATGCGGCAGGTCTACGGGGAGGAGTACGGGCTGACGGTCCGGACGGCGCTCGGCGCCGGCACCAGGGTCGAGCTGCGCGTCCCCAAGTACCGGCCGGGAGTGTTCCCGGACTGAAAATCTCACGCCGACACCCCACTCACTTTTCGGAATCGATTGCGGACGGTCGGTAATCGCGGCAAAGTCGCCCTCATGCTTCGCGTTCTGGCCGTCGACGATGAACGCCCCGCCTTGGAGGAGCTGACCCACCTGCTCCGGAGGGACCCGCGGATCGAGCGGGTCACCGGCGCGGGAGACGCCTCGTCGGCGCTGCGCGACCTGAGCCGGATGCTCGTCGAGGGCGAGCGCCTGGACGCCGTGTTCCTCGACATCCGCATGCCCGGCCTCGACGGGCTGGACTTCACCCGCCTGCTGACCGGCTTCGCCGAGCCCCCGCACGTCGTGTTCGTGACCGCGCACGACGACTGCGCCATCGCCGCGTACGAGCTCGGCGCCCTCGACTACCTGCTGAAACCCGTCCGGCCCGAGCGGCTCGCGGAGGCCGTCCGGCGCGTCGCGGCCGCCGCCGAGCGCCCCGACCCGCCCGGCGAGGAGGGCCGCGCCGACCCCGCGGACGAGATGATCCCGGTCGAGCTCGGCGGCCGGACCCGCCTGGTGTCCCGGCGCTCGGTCACGCACGTGGAGGCCCAGGGCGACTACGTCCGCCTCCACACCCCCGACGGCGGATTCCTGGTCCGGATGCCGCTGTCGGCCCTCTCCAAGCGGTGGGAGGGCGCCGGGTTCATCCGGATCCACCGCAGCACCCTCGTCGCGTCCGCGCACATCACCGAGCTCCGCTTCGACGGCGGCCGCGCCGCCGTCCAGATCGGCGACGAACTGCTCCCGGTGAGCCGCCGCCACACCCGCGAGGTCCGCGACCTGCTCGTCCGCCGCTTCCACGAGCAGCGCGGCGACTGCGACGGGGACGGCCGCCGTGGTTGAGGCGACGGCCGACGCAGACCCGCACCATACGGCGGCGCCGCCCCCGGCGGACGCCCCCGACGCGTCCGACCCCGACCCGTCCCATACCGGCCGGGACCCGGCCCGCGCCCAGCTCGCGATCGCGCTCCGCCCCGCCGCGATCGTCGCCGCCGGAGTCGCCGTCCTGCCGCTGCTCCCCGCCCCGCTCGCCC
>NZ_QHJN01000182.1:0-15179 GCF_003947565.1 Actinomadura sp. WAC 06369
CCCCCGAAGGGGCCGGAACAGCAAGCTTATTCTCCCGTCCGCCGCCCGACGACCCGGCGAACGCCCCGCGGGCCGGGGCGTTCGCCGGGTCGTCGGGCGGCGGACGGGAGAATAAGCTTGCTGTTCCGGCCCCTTCGGGGGTGCCGGGGACACCCCCCGGTGCAGCGATGCGGAGGAGCAAGCCTGCATGTCGTCCCAGGTCACCGGGCGGCCGGCCGATCCCGGCGGTACGGTCAAGGACCGCGAGATCGCGGCCGAGCAGCGCTACGTCGACATCGCGTACGCGCGGCTGGAGGAGATGCGCGCCGAGGCGCAGGCCATGATCCGCGAGGGGTTCCGGCAGTCGCAGGCGGGCACGAAGGCGTCGCTGGTGGACCGGGACGCCTGGGTGCACCAGGCCGCGCGCCGCGCGCAGGCCCTCGACATCGCCGACGACGGGCTGGTGTTCGGGCGGCTCGACCTGGCGGCCGGCGAGGTGCGGTACATCGGCCGCGTCGGGGTGCGCACCCCCGACCACGACTCCCTCGTGATCGACTGGCGGGCCCCGGCCGCCGAGGACTTCTACCGCGCGACGCCCGAGGATCCGCGGGGCGTCGTCCGGCGGCGGGTCCTGCACTCGCGCGGGCACACCGTCGTCGACCTGGAGGACGACCTGCTCGACCCGTCCGCGTCCGACGGCATGACCGTGGTGGGCGACGGCGCGTTCCTCGCGTCGCTGGCCCGCACCCGCGAGGGCGCGATGCGCGACATCGTCGCGACCATCCAGCGGGAGCAGGACGAGGTGATCCGCGCGCCCGCCGACGGCACCGTCCTGGTGCGGGGCGCGCCCGGCACCGGGAAGACGGCCGTGGCGCTGCACCGCGTCGCGTACCTGCTGTTCCGGCACCGGCAGCGGTTCGGGTCGCGGGGCGTGCTGGTCGTCGGGCCGAACCCCCGGTTCACCTCGTACATCGAGCGTGTCCTGCCGTCCCTCGGCGAGGGCACGGCCGCGCTGCGCTCGCTGGGCGACCTCGTGGACGGCGTGACCGCGTCCGCGCACGACGCGCCGGCGCTCGCGCGGCTCAAGGGCGCCGAGCCGATGGCGACCGTGCTGCGCCGCGCCGTCACCGACCAGGCCCCCGGCGCGCCCGACGAGCTGCGCGTGGTGTTCAAAGGAGTCGTCGTCGCCCTCGACCGGGCGCGCCTCGACCGGGTCCGCGCCGACGTGCACCGGCGCAGCCGCGGCAGCGTCAACGCCGCCCGGGGCCGCGCCGCCGAGGCGCTGCTGGACGCCCTGTGGGACCGGTTCACCGGCATCGGCGGGCAGGAGGCGGCGGAGGCCGCCGAGGGCGCCGATACCGGGCTGTGGAACGCGATCCTCGCCGCCGACGGGCTCGCCTCCCTCGACGACGACACCGGACGGTCCGGGACGTCCGACGGCTCGCCGCGGGAGAAGTTCGACGCGCGCGTCCGGGAGCAGCGAGCGTTCACCGACTTCCTGGTCGCCTGGTGGCCGCTGCGCACCCCGCTGGACGTGCTGCGCTCGCTCGGCGACCCGGACCGGCTGCGCCGCGCCGCGGGCCGCGACCTCCCCCGCGAGGACCTGCCCGCCCTCGCCGCGTCCTGGGCGGAGGGCCCGCTCAGCTACCAGGACGTCGCCCTGCTCGACGAGCTCGACGCGCTGCTGGGCGCCCCGCCGCGCCCGTCCCGGCGCCGCCGCGCGCCCGCCGCGGACGACCCGTTCGTCGTGGACGGCGTGAACATCCTGACCGGCGAGGAGGCCGCCGACGAGACGTGGGAGCCGGAGATGGAGGAGCTGACGACCTCCATCGAGCGGCTCGAACGGTCCCGCCGCGTCGACGACGGCGTCGTGGAGGAGCGCCCCGAGTACGCCCACATCGTCGTGGACGAGGCGCAGGACCTCTCCCCCATGCAGTGGCGGATGCTGGGCCGCCGGGGCCGGCAGGCGAGCTGGACGATCGTCGAGGACCCCGCGCAGAGCGCCTGGGAGGACCTCGACGCCGCGCGCGCCGCGATGGACGCCGCCCTCGGCGGCGAGCGGAAGGGGCGCGGACGCCCCCGCAAGCGCGCCCCCCGCGCCCGCCACGAGTACGAGCTCACCACGAACTACCGCAACTCCACCGAGATCGCCGCGGTGTCGGCGCGGGTGCTCGCCGAGGCGCTCCCGGACGCCCGCCCGGCCCGCGCCGTCCGCGCGTCCGGGATCGACCCGGTCGTGGACGTCGTCCCCGAGCCGGACCTCGCCGCTGCGGCCCGCGCCGCGGCCGGAGAACTGCTGCACCAGGTCGAGGGGACGATCGGCGTGATCGTCCCGCTCGCCCTGGAACCCGGCGGTCAGGCGTCCCTGTTCGACACGACCGCCTGGGGCGAGGCAGAGCGCGCGCGGCTCGCGGAGGGCCTGCCGGAGCGCGTCCAGGTGCTGGACGTCCTGGAGGCGAAGGGCCTCGAATTCGACGCCGCCGTGATCGTCGCCCCGGAAACCGTCGCCGCCCAGTCGCCGCGCGGCCTCCGCGTGCTGTACGTCGCCGTATCCCGCGCGACCCAGCGCCTGACCGTCCTCACCACCGAACCCGACTGGCAAGCCAAGCTCCTAGGAACCTGACCCACCCCCCGAACCGGCCACAAGCATCTCCGACCGCCCCACAAAGCCTCGGCCCCAGCCGAGCACAACCCACCACCCCAGCCAAGCCCCAGCCAGAGCGCACGGGAACAACTGCGATTGGGAGCGAAGCCAGGTTCGAGCCCGCGAGAACCTGATCGCGCAGCGAGCCCCCAAGGGCGAGTCGGAGCGATGCAGCAATCGCCCGTGGCGCCCGTTGAAGGAAGGCCCCCTGGGGCCTGACGCCGAGGGCGCCACTAGATAACAGGCGGACGTCCGGTACGGGTCATGCGCCAGGCGGTGCGCCAGGAGATGGGGCGGCGCGGACCGGCGGGCTTGCGCCAGCCCTCGGCGAAGCCCTTGAACCACGGCTTGAGGGCCTTCGGGCTGCGTTCCCGCAGGACGGTCATGGCGACCCACACCCCGAGGTACGCGAACGCGAGGAGCCACGGCAGGTTGCGGCGCGCGAGCCAGACGCGGTTGCGGGCGTTGTACCGGTAGAACATGTCGTGCCGCGTGGGCAGGACGGCCGGGTGGTACATCACCGCGGACGCGTCGTAGGCGATGTGGTAGCCCGCGTTGAGGACCTGCCAGGCGAGGTCGGTCTCCTCGTGGGCGTAGAAGAAGTCCTCGGGGAGGCCGCCGCCGAGGTCGAACGCGGCGCGGCGGATCGCGCAGGCGCCGCCGAGGAAGGTCGTCACGGCGGACGAGCGCTCGGGGTCGCCGGCGCGGAGCCGCGGCACGTGCCGCCGCTCGCCGGGGCCGCCCTCGGGGTCGCGGACGCGGAACGACACGACGCCGAGCTTCGGGTCGGCGGAGAAGCGGTCGCGCAGGTAGGTGCCGAGGCGGGTCGACCGGTACCAGCCGTCGTCGTCCAGGAACAGGACGATCTCGCCGCTGGACGCCTCGACGCCCCGGTTGCGCCCGGCGGGGATCCCGACGTTCTTCGGCAGCGCGATCGTCTTCACGCGCGCGTCGTCGAAGGGCGCCTCGCCGCCGCGGTCCCCCACGGGATCGACGCCGTTGCCGACCAGCACGACCTCGATGTCCACGTGCTCCTGCTCCAGGGCACTGCGGACGGCACGCGCCAACTCCTCGGGCCGGTTGCCCATAGTCAATACGACGACACTGAGTTTCACTTCAGTCTCCGGGAGGCGAGGATGCTCACCAGGTGCAGGAGGGTCTGCACGACGGCCACGGCGGCGACGGCGACGGTGAGGACGCGGATCGCGGCGGGGGTCTCGCTGCCGAGGACGGTGTCGAGCGCGGCGGCGGCGAGGATCAGCAGGGAGAGTTCGACGGCGCCGATGATCCGGTGGAAGCGGAGCATGGACGCGGCCTGCCGGGCGAGCGCGATGCGGGTGGAGCGGGGGCGCAGCGCGCGGTCGCCGCCGGACGGGTCGGCGGCCAGGCCCGACTTGGCGCGGGCGACGACGACGTTGTCGGTCTCGGCCTTGATGAGCGCGGCGCCGAGGGCGGCGAGCATGCCGAGCTCGACGTAGCCGCCGGTCTCCCAGCCGCCCTGGGCGGCGAAGCCGAGGCCGACGAGCAGCGACACCTCGGACAGGTAGTGGCCGATGCGGTCGAGGAACACCCCGGCGACGGACGTCTGCCGCAGGTAGCGGGCGACCTCGCCGTCCACGCAGTCGAGGAGCAGGTAGACCTGGATGAGGACGGCGCCGCCGACGGCCGTCCACAGCGGTGGGAGCGGCAGCGAGACGACGGCGCCCGCGGCGATGCCGCTGAGCATCATCAGGTAGGTCAGCTGGTTGGGGCTGAACCCGAGGCGGAGGGCGATCCACGCGAAGTACGGGGAGAGCGACCGCATGTAGAGGCGGCCCGCCCAGTGCTCCTCGTTGCGCCGCTCCTTGAGGCCGGGCGGCTGGCCGTGGGCGCGGACGTCCGCGACGCGGGCGCTGCGGCGGGACGGACGGTCGTCGCCGGGCCGCTCGGGCTCCGCGGCGGGCGCGGGCACGTCAGCCTCCGTGGGCCTGGACATAGTCTTCCACCGCCTTGCGGGTCTCGTCGGCGTCGAGACCCAGATGCTCCAGGATCGTGTAGCGGCCGGGGCGGGTCCGCGGGGCGTACTGGACCGCCTCGGTGAACTGGTCGACGGTCAGCCCGACGTCGCCGGGCAGCCGGGGCAGCTTGTGCCGGTCGAGGCAGGCGAGGATCTCCGCGAGCCGTTCGGCGCCCTCGCCGAGGTGCAGGACGCGCAGGTGGTAGGTGAACGCGGCGCCGATGCCGGCGAGCTCGCCGTGGTTGGCGGTGCCGGGGAAGAGCTGGTCGACGGCGTGCAGGATCTCGTGGTCGCCGCCGGACGCCGGGCGGGAGTCGCCGGCGAACGCCATCGCCATGCCGGACAGCACGAGGCTCTCGGCGAGGACGGTGAGGAACCGGTCGGACTCGATGGACTCCGGCTGGTGCAGGAGCGCCTCGGCGGCGGTGCGGGCGACGGTGAGCGCCATCCGGTCGACGCGCTCGCCGCACTCGGCGGAGGCGAGGAGCCAGTCGTCCACGGCGGAGAAGTTGCTGAGGACGTCGCCGATCCCGGCGCGGACGAGCCGTTCGGGCGCGGCGCGCACGTAGTCGAGGTCGACGACCATGGCGAGGGGCATCACGACGCCGAACGAGCCCTTGCCCTTGTCGTGGACGAGGGACGCGACGGGCGAGCAGATCCCGTCGTGGGACAGGTTCGTCGCGACCGACACCATCGGGATGCCCGACAGGGTCGCGGCGTACTTGGTCGCGTCGATCGTCCGGCCGCCGCCGATGCCGACGACGGCCTCGTAGGACCCGCCGCGCAGCTTCGCGGCGAGGTCGACGGCCGCGTCGACGGTGGCGCCCGCCACCTGGAACACCTCGCAGGCGGCGAGGGACGGCCGGACGTGCTCGGCGATCTGGTCGCCCTGGCCGGGGCCGACCGCGATCGCGACCCGTCCCTCGGTGGCGATGCGCCCGTCGGCCAGCAGCTCGCCCAGCGCGGCGACGGCTCCGCGCCGCACGTCGATGGACAGCGGCGCGTTCAGCATCCGCGTCAGCAGGGGCATGGGCCTCCTCGCTCGGTCGCCCGCGCCGCCCGGGACGCGGGCCCTTCGTGTCTCTGCCGTCGGCCGCCTGCCGTCAGGCGCGCCCGCTCAGTACGTCTTGGCGATCGTGCGGGCCTTCTCGAGGTCGTCGTGGTTGTCGACCTCGACCCACTGCACGTCGCCGATGGGGGCGATCGCGATGCTGCCGCCCCGGTCGACGAGCTCCTGGTAGCCGTCCTCGTAGTACTGGTCGGGGTCGCTCTCCCAGGTGGCCTTCAGCGCGTCGGCGAGCGCGTCGGCGGCGGCGGGCTCGATGAGGGTGGCGCCGATGTACTCGCCGTTGGCGGACGCCGGGTCCATCAGCTTCGTGATGGTCTTGAGGTGCCCCTCGCCGTCGAGGATGACCTTCATCTCCTCGTCACCGAGCGTTTTCACGTCGTCCACGGCGAGGAGGATGTCCGGTCCGCGGTGCGCGAGTAGGGTCTTCTCGACGCTCACCGGATGGACCGTGTCGCCGTTGACCATGAGGACGCCCTTGGAGAAGTGCTCCCGCGCCAGCCACATGGAGTAGGCGTTGTTCCACTCCTCGGCCTTGTCGTTGTGCACCAGGGTGATCGAGACGCCGTACCGCTCCTCCAGGGCGGCCTTGCGCTCCTCGACCGCGCCCGCGCAGTAGCCGACGACGATCACCACGTCGGTCAGCCCGACCTCGGCGAGGTTGCCGAGGGCGATGTCCAGGATGGTGGTCTCCCCGTCGACGGGGACCAGAGCCTTGGGCAGCGTGTCGGTGTAGGGCCGCAGCCTCCGGCCCGCGCCCGCCGCCAGCACCATGCCGATCATGCTTCCTCTTCCTTCAGGTCGACGTGCACGCGTCCGCCGGATCCGGCCCGCGCCCACGCGGCGACGCCCTCGCCGCCGAACAACACGCCAAGGTAGGCGGCCAGGGCAGCGTACGCGAACGGGAGGCTCCCGGAGAGGCCCCCGCAGGCCACGATGAGCATCCGCCCCTCCCAGCCGAGCCCGGCGCGAAGGAGCCGCTGCCGCCGCGGCCCCCTGCGGGTGCGGTGCACGGTGTCGTGGTGGTGGAGCGCGAGGAGGGCGACGAGCGCGAAGACGAGCGGCGCCGCCACAGCGTGCGCGAACCCCAACACGGTGAGGTAACCATACTCGATCCCGCGGATCATGGGCGGCGCCGTCCAGTCGAGCCTGCCGGTGTGCGGGTGCGCCGAGGCGGGACCGATCAGCAGCACCGCGATGACCGGCGCGAACAGCGCCGGCGACGGGTTCCCGCCCTCGCCCGCCGCGAACAGGACGGTCGTCAGGACGGCCGCGCCGACGGCTCCGGGCACGGGCGGGAGCCCCCCGCGCGCCAGCACGCCCAGCGCGCGCGCCAGCGGCCCGTCGTCCCGGTAGACGCGCAGGATCGCGCCGTTCACGGGGTCACCGGCCACAGGGAGCGGAGAAGGCATCCGGCCAGGACGGCGGCGACCGCGACGGCGCCCCACGCGGTGAGGACCGTGAAGACGAGGACCGGGTCGCCGAGCGCGGCCGTGACGGAGACGAGCGCGAACCGTTCGGGGCGCGGCAGCACGACGAGCCTCGCGAGGCCGGTGGGGCGGCCGGGGACCGCGGCGGGGTGGCGGGCCGCGAAGGACGCGGCGATCGTCCGGCCGAGGGCGGGCAGGACGAGCGCGAGCGCGGCCGCCCCCCACACCCCGGCGGGCCCGCCGGGCGCGACCGTCCCGGCGGAGGCGAGCGGTCCGGCGCCGCCGGCGGCGGGACCGGCGGCGGCCCCGGCCGCGAGGCCCGCGTAGACGATCGCCTCCTCGGCCCGGCGCAGCAGCGCCGACCGCCACACCTGCCGCCGCGTCGCGGCGCCCGCGCGGGCGAGGGCGGCGTCGACGCGGGCCAG
Organism: Actinomadura sp. WAC 06369; assembly: GCF_003947565.1. Lineage (NCBI taxonomy): Bacteria > Bacillati > Actinomycetota > Actinomycetes > Streptosporangiales > Thermomonosporaceae > Actinomadura > Actinomadura sp. WAC 06369. The sequence goes on from NZ_QHJN01000182.1 coordinate 7,541, forward strand.
CACGACGGTCGCGGCGAGCAGCAGCGCGCCCGCGACGGCCCCGGTGCGGGCGGCGTCCGAGAACCAGACGGCGGCCAGCACGGCGAGGCCCAGGGAGATCGGCGCCGTCGTACCGGGGGTGAGGCCCCAGCGGGCTGCGCGGCGCACCGTCTGCTGCTCCACGGTCGCCTCTCGGTTCGGGCGGGCCGGAGGCCCGCGGGTCCGGTACGTTGAGCGTGAGCCGTACGGTCATGGCAGAGCGTAATGCTTCGGTGACCGGTTGTGTCGAGAACGGGGAGACATGGGTACGCGGACGGTCGCGGTGGTGCTCGCCGGCGGTGTCGGCGCGCGGCTGGGCGCGGGGCGCCCCAAGCAGCTCATCGAGGTCGGCGGCCGGCCGATCCTGGGCCGTGCCGTCGCCGCGTTCGACGGGCATCCGCGCATCGACGAGGTGGTGGTCGTCATGGCGTCCGGGCACCTGCGCGCGGCCGGGACGATCGTCGCGCCGTTCGGCAAGGTCACGGGCGTGATCGCGGGCGGCGACACGCGTACCGGGTCGACGGTGGCGGCGCTGGAGGCGCTGGCCGGGCGGCCGGACGACGCGCGGGTGCTGTTCCACGACGCGGCCCGCCCGTTCGTCGGCGCCGCCGTGATCGACCGCGTGCTGGACGCCCTGGAGGACGACGCGGCGGTCGCGGTGGGGGTGCCGAGCCCCGACACGGTCGTCGTGGTGTCGGACGGCCTGGTCGCGTCGATGCCGCCCCGGGAGACGATGAGCCGGTTCCAGACGCCGCAGGGGTTCGTGCTCGGCACGATCCGCAAGGCGTACGAGATCGCGCTGGCGGATCCGGAGCTGGCCGCGACCGACGACTGCGGGATCGTGCACCGCTACCTGCCGGAGGTGCCGATCCGCGTGGTGGCGGGCGACGACCGGAACCTGAAGGTCACGCGTCCGCTGGACATCGCGCTCGCCGAGCACATCGCCGCGGAGGAGAATCCGTGATCTTCGAGAGCACCCCCACGATCATCGGCCACCGCGGTTTCGGGTCGGGCGACCAGCCGGTCCCCGGGACGGGCCGGACGGTGGCGGAGAACACGCTGGAGTCGATGCTGGCCGCCGTGGACGCGGGCCTGTCGTGGGTGGAGCTCGACGTGACGCGGACGGGCGACGACCATCTCGTCCTGCGGCACGACCCGACGATCCCGGACGGGTCGCACGTCGTCGACCTGCCCGCGACCGACAGCGGCCTGCCGCGCCTCGCGGACGTCCTCGACGCGCTGCCCCCGCACGTCGCGGTGGACGTGGACGTGAAGACCGTCCTGGAGGACGCGCTGGACGACCCGGACCGGCGGACGGGCGCGCTGCTGGTCCCGCTGCTGCGGCGGGAGGCGCGGCGGCGGCCGCTGCTGGTGACGTCGTTCGACCCGGCGCTGCTGGCGTTCCTGCGGGACGAGGTGCCGGGCGTCCCGCTCGGGCTGCTGACGTGGCTGCGGTTCCCGCTGTGGCACGCCGTCCCGGCGGCGGCGGGGCTGGGCCTGCAGGCGGTGGCGGTCCACACGGGGTCGTGCGGGTTCGAGCACCCCGACACCCGGCTGCGTCCGCTGGACCACTGCGTGAACGCGGCGCACAAGGCGGGCCTGGAGGTCGTCGCCTGGTGCCCGACGGCCGAGCACGCGCCGCGCTACGCGGAGGCGGGCATCGACGCGATGGTCGTCAACGACGTCCCGGGCGTCCTCGCCGCGCTCTGACCGCCGAACCGGGCGCGCGGCCCGCGCCGGGCGGGACCGGTCTCCGTGGCCCGGTCCCCGGCTAGCGCCCGCGCAGGTCGTCGTCCCCGTACATGCGGGTCCACTCGCCGCCCTCGCCCTGCCCGCGGTACGGCTCGGGGCGGTCGCCCTCGCGCCCGAAGGGGACGGCCCCGGACGGCGGCGTCTGCGGCTCCTGGGGCCGCGCCGGCCCCGGCGGCTGCGGCTGCCCCGGCGGCTGCGTGAACGACGGGGCGAACGGCTCCGGCCGCTCCTGCGGCCGCGGCGCCCCGGCGCCCGGCATCGGCGGCGGCCCGCCCACCGGCGCGGGCGGCGGCCCCAGCGGACGCGGCGCGGCGGCGCGGCCCGCCCACCGGCTCGGCATCACCGACGCCGCGAGGAGCACCAGCCCGAGCAGCAGCAGGACGCCGTACGGGCCGGCGATGCCGATGTAGGGCAGTTCGAGATCGCCGGGAAGGACGTCCCGCGTGAATTGCTGCCGCAGCATCCAGCCGGGGTCGACGATCCACACGCCGCCGACGGCCGTGAGCAGGAGGCCGGGAAGCAGCGAGGCGAGCGGCGACACGCGGGGCGCGACGGCGAGGGCGACCAGCACGGCCGTGCCCAGCAGCAGCGCCGCGCCGAGCCAGCGCTCCGAGCCCGCGTCCCCGCCGAACGTGGCCGCCACGCGTCCCACGGAACGGTGCATCTGGTAGACGCCGTACAGCAGGACCAGGGGGATCAGCGGGGCCAGGACCACGCCGATCAGGCCGCCGAGCGCGTGACGTGCTCCATTGGACATCGGGCCACCTCCAGGGCGCCGGGCCGGTGGCGGGGTCTCGCCACCGTAACCCTGAGACGGCCCCGGGCACACCCCCGGTTCCGCCCAAGATGTCCGAAAGATACCCCCATTCGCTCCCGCCCGGGCGGAAGCGGCCGCCGGCCGCCCGACCGTCGGTCGGCGCTCCGGTCCGGCCGTCGGCCGGACCGATCGCCGTGGGAGGGACGCCCGCGCCCCGGCGGACGCGGTCGTCCGGCCGGCGATCAGACGACGGGCTCGCCGGGCTTCGCCGGGGTCGGCTGGCCGAGCCGCGGCGGGCTCGTCAGGAAGCCGACGCCCCAGGTGACGTGCATGGTCGCGAAGACGAGCGGGAGCCGCACCCACGCGGCGGGCGGCAGCCCGCGGCCCTCGACGGCCGCGCCCGCGACCATCGCGAGCGCGTACCCGCCGGGCAGGATCCAGCCGGGCCAGAACCCGAACGCCCCGGCGACGGCGCCCGCCGTCATCGCCACCACGGCGATGGGCGGCGCGAGGTAGCGCAGGTTGAGGGTGCCGGCGTGCTCGCGGCCGACGACGCGGCGCCAGCGGCCGGTCTGGAAGTACTGCTTGGCGAGGGCGCGCAGGTCGGGCCGGGGCCGGTAGGTGACGCGCATCCGCGGGGTGAAGAAGATCCGCCCGCCGGTCTGCCGGATGCGGTGGTTCATCTCCCAGTCCTGCGCGCGGGTGAACGTCTCGTCGTAGCCGCCGACCCGGTCGAGGGCGCTGCGCCGGAACGTCCCGAGGTAGACGGTCTCGACCTCGCCGGCCTCGCCGCCGGTGTGGAAGCGGGCGTTGCCGACGCCGAGCTTGGACGTCATCGCGCGCGCGACGGCCTGCTCGAACGGGGTGGTGCCCTCGGCGGCCATGATGCCGCCGACGTTGTCGGCGCCCGTCTCCTCCATCGTCTCGACGGCGGCGCGGACGTAGTCGGGCGGCAGCAGCGAGTGCCCGTCCACCCGGACGATGATCGAGTACTGCGACGCCTTGATCGCGATGTTGAGGCCCTGCGGCGTCCGGCCGGTCGGGTTGGACACCACGACGATGCGCGGGTCCTCGGCGGCGAGCCGGTGGGCGATGTCGTCGGTGCGGTCGCGGGACGGCCCGAGGGCGAGCACGAGTTCGAGCTCGCCCGGGTAGTCCTGGGTCAGGATGCGGCGCACGGCGTCGGTGAGGTGCCGCTGCTCGTTGAGGACGGGCATCACCACCGACACCGCGGGCCAGGTGCGTCCGCCGGCGTCGGTGCTGGTCCGTGGCGCGTGCTGCGCGGCGCGCTGCGCATGGGGAGACGGGTTCATGGGCTCGCGGGCGCATCCGGCCGGACAGGCCGGAGGAGGCCCCCCTTCCTCTCTCTTGCTCGCTTGTCCGACGCAGCCCACGTCGCCCAGGTTCGCGTGCGGGGCCGCCGGGGTGTGGTCAGGACGGCGTTACGTTACCGCAAGGACACGCGGTCCAGATGGCGGTGAGTCGGGTGTTCCCCACTTTAAGGTGGTCGAGACTCACCCAGCACATCCGACGACGTTCTTCGGGAGGCGGCGGCGGCATGACGGACGGGCACGGCCCGGGTCGCGACGACCCGTTCGCCGACGGTGACGCCGACCCGCTGGAGCGCTACTTCCGGCCCCGGCCGGGCGCGGACGGGCGGGCGGACGGCGACGACGGCGACATCGACGGCGTGACGATCGACGGGATGCCCGCGCCGCGGGTGCCGGTGGAGGGCCCGCGGGGGCCGCGCCGGCCGGGGCCGCGGCTGAGCCCGCGGGCCGCGTCGAGCGCGCGGCGGCAGCGGCGGCTGCTGGCGGTCACGGCGGGGATGTCGGCGTTCGTGCTGCTCACGTCCGGTGGGGCGTGGGCGTTCCAGAACTACGTGACGGGCGCGATCGACAAGATCTCGATCGACGGCCTGGACAAGGACGCCGGGGGCGTCGAGGGCCCGATGACGGTGCTGATCGCGGGGGTCGACCGGCGCGACGGGCTGTCGAAGGAGCAGATCAAGGCCGCGAAGCTGGGCAAGTTCCCGGGCGAGCGCTCGGACACGATGATGCTGCTGCACGTGTCGGGCGACCGGAAGCGGGTCTCGGTCGTGAGCCTGCCGCGGGACTCGTACGTGACGATCCCGGCGCACGAGTCGAACGGGTCGGAGGGCGCGAAGGGGCAGAAGGTGCCCGCGCGTCCGGGCAAGCTGACGTGGGCGTACCAGTTCGGCGGGGCGAGCCTCGCGGTGAAGACGGTGAAGCGCGCGACGGGCGTGTCGATCGACCACTACGTCGAGGTCAACTTCTACGGGTTCGTGAAGATGGTCGACGCGCTGGGCGGCGTGGACGTGTGCGTCGAGCAGCCCGTCGACGACCCGAAGAGCGGGCTGCGGCTGGCCGCCGGGAAGTCGCACCTGGACGGGATGAAGGCGCTCGCGTTCGCCCGCACCCGGTACTCGCTGACCGGGGGCAGCGACCTCGGCCGGATCGACCGGCAGCAGCAGTTCCTGGCGGCGCTGATGCGGCAGGCGATGTCGACGGAGACGCTGCGGAACCCGGTGAAGTCGACGAAGTTCCTGGACGCGGCGCTGGGCACGCTGACGGTGGACGACCAGCTCGCCGAGGACCTGCCGAAGATGGTCGACGAGATGCGCGAGCTGTCGACCGACGACCTGACGTTCGCGAAGGTGCCGCTGGAGAACCCGGACCACCAGGCCACGCTGTGGAACGCGGCGGCCCCGCAGTCGACGGTGAAGTGGGACGAGGAGCCGGCGCGGGAGCTGTTCCAGAAGATCGAGGGCGACCGGCGGCTGGAGGCGCCGAAGCCGGCGCCGTCCACGCCGTCCCCGACGCGGAAGCCCGAGGACCGGCTGACGGTGCCGCCGGAGGACATCTCGGTGCGGGTGCTGAACGCGATCGGGACGCAGGGCCTGGCGACGGAGGCCGGACGGCAGCTGGAGGAGGCGGGCTTCGAGGCGAGCGTCGTGCCGGGGCTGGCGCGGCGCGGCCTGCAGACGACGGAGATCCGGTACGGGCCGTCCCGGGCGGAGGCGGCGAAGACGCTGGCCAAGGCGCTGCCGGGCGCGAAGCTGAAGAAGCTGGACGAACTCCAGGCGGAGATCCAGGTGTACGTGGGCGGCGACTGGGACGGCGTCGAGAAGGTGAAGGTCGAGTCGGCGGAGCCGACGCCGTCGCCGAGCGCGGACACGTCCGTCGAGACGGGGACCCAGAAGCTCTGCGGCTAGAATTCGGTTCTAGTCGAAAGGAGCCGTTGTGGACGGGTTCTACGAGCCGCTGGCCGACGGCGGGTTCGCCTCCACTCCCGCGACCGCGGGGCCGTGGTCGCCGGAGTTCCAGCACGCCGGGCCGGTCGCCGGGCTGGTCGGCCGGGCCTTCGAGCGGCACGAGCCGGTCCCGGGCACCCGGGTGGCGCGGATGACGATGGAGATCCTCGGCCCGGTGCCGGTCGCGCCGCTGCGCGTCGCGGTGCGGACCGTCCGCCCGGGGCGGCGCGTCACGCTGCTGGAGGCGGAGCTGGCCCACGAGGGGCGCCCGGTGGTGCGGGCGACCGCGTGGCGGACGCTGCGGGCGCCGGACGGCGTCGCGCCGATCGTCCGCACGCCGCCCCCGCCGCCGCTGCCCGCCGGGTCCGGCCCTCTGGAGGCGTGGGCGGGCGCCCACATGGACGGCTACCTCTCGGCGATGGAGTGGCGCCTCGTCGAGGGCTCGTTCTCCGCGCCCGGCCCCGCCACGACGTGGGCGCGGTCGCGGGTGCCGCTCGTCGCCGGGGAGGACGACACGCCGCTGGTGCGGGCGCTCGTCCTGTCCGACAGCGTGTCGGGCGTGGGCAGCGAGATCGACATGACGGCGTGGCAGGTGATCAACACGGACCTGACCGTGGCGCTGCACCGCGACCCCGCCGGCGAGTGGCTGTGCCTGGCCGGGTCGCTGCAGGTCTCGCCGGGCGGCGGCGCGCTGTGCGAGGGCACGCTGGCGGACGCGTCCGGCGACATCGGACGCGTGCTGCAGACGATGTTCGTGGACGCGCTCCCCCGCTGACCACACGCCGGAGCCACCCCAGTCGATCATGATTCCGAGACGATCGCTTACTCTCTGTAATGAGAGGCATACAGAGTGATGCCGTAGTGCGACCGTCAGGAGTGCACACCATGTCGACCAGGAATCTCGGTCTGCTGACCTCGACCGCCGTCGCCGCGTTCGCGCTCGGCGGTTTCGCCGCCGCCGCGCTCGGCGATGCACCGGCCACGCTCGGGGCGGACACCGTCCCCGCGGCGGCCGTGGCGGCGCCCAACCCGCCCGTGGTGCCCGCGCCGCCCGCGCCGCCCGAGCCGCCTCCGGGGCCGAAGTCGGCCGCGAAACCGGCGAAGGCCGCCGCGGCGGACGGCAGGGACCTCGCCGCCTGCACCGACGGCAAGTGCGAGGTCATCGTGCGGGACGGCGATGTGATCAAGCTCGACGACCGGTTCCGGATGGGCCCGATCGGCGTCGGGATCGACGGCGGCCTCGTCACGTTCACGCGCCAGGACGACGGGACGCGGGCGACGACCACGATCATGACCGGGATCACGAGCACGCAGATCCACTGGAGCGGGCTCACCCTGCGGCCGCGCATGACGGAGGAGGGCGAGCTCGTCCTCAAGCTCCGCCACCGGGACGCGGGCAAGCTCGCGGAGAAGAAGCCCGCGGACGCCGAGCCCGCGGACGCCGAGCCCGCGGACGCCGAGCCCGCGGACGGCAAGCCCGCGGACGGCAAGCCCGCGGACGGCAAGCCCGCGGACGGCAAGCCCGCGGAGGAGAAGCCCGCGGAGGAGAAGCCTTCGGGCCGGCAGTGACGAACGCCGCGCCGCCCTCGTCCGCCGGACGGACGAGGGCGGCTCCGCGTCCGCCGGGGCTCTTCGCTCGCCCCGGCGGTCGCGGCGCGTCCGGTCGCCTGAGGGACCGGTTACTTGAGGAGCTGGCGGGCCATGACCATCTGCTGGATCTGGTTGGTCCCCTCGTAGATCTGCGTGATCTTGGCGTCGCGCATCATCCGCTCCACCGGGAAGTCCCGCGTGTACCCGTACCCGCCCAGCAACTGCACCGCATCGGTCGTGACGTCCAT
>NZ_QHJN01000019.1:0-23753 GCF_003947565.1 Actinomadura sp. WAC 06369
GGGTCGGACAGGGCGAGCATGGCGACGCGCAGGTCGCACTCGCGGGCCACCTCGGGGACGCCGGCCGCGGCGGCGCCCGCGCGGACCGCGACCGCCAGGTCGAGGGACATGGACGGGACGCGCGGCAGCAGGTCGCGCCACGTCCAGCCGGGCAGCGCGGGGCGCCGGGCGGCGAGGAGCGCCGCGAGGGCGCGCTCCTCGTCCGCCGACACCGCCGCGTCCGGCCGGCAGAGCGCGAGCAGGACGGCGGCGGCCTCGCCGCCGACGCCGTCCAGCTCGGCGAGTTCGGCCAGCGCGTCGAGGCCCGCGAAGTCGGCGGCGCGCCAGCGGCCGGTGACGGTGCGGGCCAGCCGGGAGGCCGGGGCGTCCGGGACGCCCTCGCGCAGGTCGACGGCCAGGGCGTGGGACGCGTGGTGCCGCACGTCCGTCCAGACGCCGGGCGTCGTGCCCACGAGGTGCTGGGCGGCGCGCTGCGGGTCGGCGCTGTAGGTGACGAACGTCAGCCGTTCGGCGGCCGCGACGGGCAGCGAGTACGACACCAGCGCGATCCAGCGGGCGATCGTGTCGACGTCGTCGGCGACGAGCACCACCCGGCCGTCGCCCGCGGCGATCCGCTCGCCGACCGCGCCCACCAGGACGCCGAGCGTCCCGAACGGGTCGGCGGGGCCGGACGCGGGGAGCCAGCGGGCGAGGTCCTCGGGGGCGAGCGCCGCGCCGGGCGGCAGCTCGTCCAGCTCGTCCAGCCGGTCGCCGGCGGGCGGGCGCGGGTCCCAGATCGGCGACCGCCACAGCTCCGCCGGGCGGACGCCCTCCAGCTCCTCCGGCTCGGCGACGACGGCGTGCCCGAAGAAGTTGCCGTAGCGGCCCGAGTAGTCCCGCCCCAGGTAGCGGCACCGGACCAGGACCGGACGGCCGTCGACCCGGTCGTACAGCAGCGAGACGGGGAACCGGCCGAGCTCGGCGTCGCCCGGTTCGGCCGGGGCCTCCGGCGGCGGACGGTACGACAGGTGCGGCAGCACGCCCGCGCGGGCGCCCTCGGGCAGTCCCGGGGTCTCGGCGACGAACTGGAACCCGGACCGCCCGGTCGGGCCGTGCCGCACGGAGGTGTAGTGCAGCTGCCACGCCATCGTCACTCGCCTCCCGGACGAACACCGTCGAGCATCCCGAACCGGTACAGCAGCCACAGCAGCGGGTCCTCGGCGCGGTGCGGGCGGACGCCGCCCGCGCCGACCCGCCCGTCCGCGGGGACGCCGCCGAGCGCGGAGAGCGCGAAGAACGCGTGGTCGGCGTACTGCTGCCCGAGGTAGGTGTCGAGCTGCCCGGCCCGCCAGTCGTGCAGCAGCGCCCGCACCTGCTCGTGCACGGCGTCGCGGTCGTCGAGGTCGAGGACGCCCGCCCCGGTGCGGGTCCGGTGCAGCGCGGACTGCCGCAGCAGGTCGGGGCGCAGCGCGTCCATCTTGGTGAGGGCGACCGCGACCGGGACGGGCAGCGGCTCGCCGGGCCGGGCGCCGTGCCGCCCCCGCAGCGTGTCGGTGACGCGCGCGATGACGTTCAGCGGCTCGCTGTCGGGGTCCTCGCCGGGGACGCGCGGGGCGGGCACGGCGTCGCGCAGCACCGGCCGGGCGCCCGGCAGTTCGAGCGGGTCCACCAGGAAGACCACCGCGTCGGCGGCCTCCAGGTAGCGCAGGTGCAGGTCGGTGACCTCGCGGCTGCGCAGGTCCTCCCCGGCGGTGTCGAACAGGACGAGCGCGAGCGCGTCGTTGCGGGCCCGCGCGAACCGGCCCCGGCGGGTGCGGGTCAGCAGGTAGACGAGGGGTTCGCGGGGGCTCGTCGCGGCGGACGCCGTCGTGGGCAGCAGCCGCTGCTCCTCCAGCAGCGGGCGCGCGAAGTCCCGCTTGTACCGTTCGATGGTGCGGTCGTCGCACGCCACCAGGGACGCGTCGAGTTCGGTCCCGACCCGGTTCATCAGCTCGTGCAGCAGCACCGCGATGTAGGTGCTCTTGCCCGCGTTCTTCGCCCCGACCAGCGCGACGATCCGGCCGGGGGAGTCGCAGTAGGCGGGCGGCAGCGGGTTGTGGCACCGCGGGCACACCCGGTTCCCGGTCGGACGGCCGCACGCCGGGCAGTCGGCGCGCCCCGCCTGCGCGGTGCGGCGGCCCGGCGGGTCGAACACCGGCGGCAGCGACGCGCCCGCCGTCGACCCGGTGTAGGCGGCGAGCGCCTCGTCCAGCACGGGCGCGCACCCCTGCTGCCGTCCGGCCCGGCCCCGGCACCGGAACGGGATCCGCTGCGGCGCGGTGGCCGCGAAGCAGTACGGGCACGTCACCTCGCGGCGCCCGCCCGGCAGCCCCGGCACCCGCCCCAGCGCCGCCCGCGACAGCCCCGCCCGGGGCGGCCCGCTCACCGGCGCACCCGCAGCCGGTCGACGGGCGGGTCGGACAGCTCGACGTCGTCGTCGGCGGCGAAGCAGCGCAGCCAGTACGGGCCGGCGGCGTCCGGCGCGGGCGCCGACAGCTCCCCGGGGACCGGCACCTGCTCCCACGCCCGCAGCGTCTCCCCGTCGCCCGCGCGGTGCGGCATCACCCGCCCGGCCCGCAGGACGAGCGACAGCCGGCCCACCCGGACCGGGCGGGACGCGGTCAGCCGGATCGTCAGCGTCCGCCGCCACGGCGGGCCCGACCGCACGACGTCGTACCGGACGACCGTGCGCGCCGCGACGACCGCCGTCACCGGCGGCCCGGTCACGCGGACGCCGCCGACCGTCCCGGCGGACGCGAGCACCACCTCCACGGCGGCGTCCTCCGGCGCGGGCACCCGGATGCCGCCGTGCGCGTCGTACGCGGCGCGGCTCACCGCCTCGCGCCCCGGCGCGGCGCCCGCCACCCGGTGCAGCAGGTCGATCTCGGCGACGTCGCGGGGCCAGTCGAACCCCACGTGGACGTGCCCGCCGCGCCGCTCGGCGACCAGCCCGCGGGGCGGCGGCAGGTTCACGTGCCGGTGCGCGGCGCCGACCGCGGCGGTGCCCTCGACGACCGTCACCGCGACCAGCCAGCCGCCCGACCCGGGCCGCACCGCGAGCCGTCCCTCGGCGGGGGCGCTCTGCGCGGTCTCCGGGACGCGCCGCGTCTCCCGCCGCACCTCCTCCAGCGGGACGAGCGCGCTGCGCGGCCACGGCGGCTCGCCGTCCGCCAGCACCAGCTCCACCCGGCCGCTCGCGGGCGGCGCGAACCGCACCCGCACCAGCCCGGGATCGCCCGGGTCGGGGTCGGCGGCCAGCTCCATCACCGGTTCGGGCGGCGCGCTCGGCGTCACCGACGCCCGCACGCCCGGCGTGACGACCTCGCGGCCGTCCTCGTCGAGGTAGACGGCGCTGATCCGGTAGGTGAGGGCGCGGCCGTTGGGCACCCGGTCGCCGAACCCGTCGCGGCCCGCGGGCACGGCCGTCCCGTCCCGGACCACCAGCACCCGCGCCGCCTCCGGCGGCACCCGCCACCGCCCGGTGACGCGCCCGTCGCCCGGCAGCAGCTCGACGCCGGACGGCTCGGGCCGCACCACCACGGGGCCCGCGACCGCCGGCGCGGCCGCCGCCTCGCCCCGCACCGCGACGACCCCGTAGTACAGCGGCGCGTTCACCGGCGGCTCCGGGTCCCGCCCGTCCCGCACGGGACGCCCGTCGGCCGGGCCCCGCGGGGGGCGGCCGCGGCGGCGCACCACGTGGTAGAGCACGTCGCCCGCCGTCGACGGCGACGGCTCCCACGACACCCGCACCGCACCGGCGGCGTCCCCGTCGCCGTACTCGACGTCGGCCCGCACGTCCGGGACGGGCGCGGGCGCCAGCCGCCGCTGGTGCTCGGCCGCGCCCGGCAGGTCCCGGACCAGGGTGAGCGCGTCGGCCAGCAGCCGCCACGCCCGGTCCGGGTCGCGTTCGGCGGCGGCCGTCTCGCGCAGCCGCAGCGCCGTGTCGAGCCGCCGCCGCGCCTCCGCCGCCAGCAGCCGCTCCTCCGGCTGCTCCCCGCCGCCGTCGGGCGCCGGGACGTCCGACGCGTCCGCCAGCTCGGCCGCCGCGAACACCTCGCCGGCGTCCAGCAGGGCCCGCAGCCGCCCCGCGAGGCCGCCGGCGCCGGGCCCGCCCTCCCGGACGACCGCGAACACCAGCCGCCGCGCGTCCTCGGCCGCGACGCCCAGGTCCTCGGCGGCGTGCCGCAGCAGCGCCCGGTCCGACGCGCGCTGCCGGAACCGCTCCCGCAGCCGGTCCACGACGTCGTACAGCAGCAGGTCCGCCGGGTCGGCGCCCGACCGCAGCGCCGCCAGGACGGTCTCGGCGTGCGTGGTGCTCGTGTCGCGGGCCCGCCGCGCCCACCGCTCGCCCGCCGCCGCGACCGCCGCGCGGTCCGGACGGGGGGCGCGGTCGGCGCCGCCGGGGGACGCCGGGGCGGACCCGTCGAGCACGCGCATCGGCCCGGTCGGCCGGTCCCCGAACAGGAACCCGGCCAGGTGCCGCTCGCCGAGCACGTCGAGCGACTCGCGCACCTTCCGGAACGCCGGGTACGGCGCGGACACCGGCAGCGGGTCGGGCTCCCGCACCTCGATGCCGTCCGCGGCCGCGAGCCGCGCCAGCTCGTCCGCCGCCATCCCCCCGGCGCGCGCGATCGCCGCGACCTCGCCGGGCGTCGCCATCCGCGGCGCGCCCGCCGCGTCCGCGAGCCGCGCCCGCGTCTCCGCCCGGCGCCGCCGCGCCCGCTCCGTCCCGCCGTGCAGCCGGTCGGCGAGGCCGCGCAGGTCGCCGCGCTCGGCGGCGGCGAACACCGGCGCGAGCGCCCGGTGCTCGGCCTCCAGCCGGTCGATCAGGCGCCGGTACTTCAGCTGCCCGCGCGCCCGCCGCCAGCACTGCCGCACCTCCCGGACCCGCGCCGTGACGGCGGCCGGCTCCAGCGGGTCGGGCAGCGCGTACCGGGCGCGCAGGTCCTCGGGCGGCTGGTCGCCCGCGGCGCGCGCGGGCTCCAGCACGTCCCGGCGGTACTCCTCGTCGAACGTCACGACCGCTTGCCTCCCCGCGGGGGACGCCCCCCGCTCCCCCCGGCGCCCCGGCCGGTCCTCAGCTCACCCGGACCCGGGAGAGGGCCTTCCGCGAGCGCTCGACCTCCTCCTCGGACATGCGGCCGACGTCGACCTTCAGGTCGAGCCGCTCGCCGGTCTCCTTCTCCACCGCCGTCACGTTCAGCAGCCCGGACGAGTCGAGCGCGAACGTCACCTCGACCGGCCAGCCCGCCTTCTTGCCCGGCGGCACCCGGATCTCCCCGGTCGCGATCTCGTTGTTGTCGCCGAGCTCCGGCGACTCGACGCTGCCCGCCTGCTCCATCACCCGGATGTCGGCCGACGTCTGGTCGTCGTAGACGGTGAAGAAGTCCTCGGTCTTCGCCGCGGGGAGCTCGTCGTTCGCGTGCACGAGGTGCGCGACGCTCTCGTCGCCGCTGTCGCGGTCCACCACGACGATTCCGAACGCGTGCGACGCGACCGTCCGGATCCGCCGCCCCGCGATCTGCTTCTGCTGCTCCGCCGACAGCCCCGCCCGGATCGCCATGTCCGCCGCGCGCTCGGCGGCGCCCTCCCGCACCAGCCGCCGGTAGGTCTCCTCGAACGCGTACAGCGCCGCGCCCTTCGCCACCGCGAGGTCGGGGTCCTGCAGCCGGGGGATCATGCCGAGCTCGGTCTCCAGCCGCGCCGCGACCACCGGCATCTTCGTCGACCCGCCCACCAGCACGAGGTCGTCGTAGTCGTGGACGCCCTTGTCGGCGGCCGCCGTGAGCGTCCGGCCGGTGATCTCGATCGTCCGGTCCAGGAGGTCCTTGGTCAGCTCCTCCAGCTTCTCCCGCGTCACCTCGACAGCCGCGACGCGCCCGCCGTGCATCACCCGGACGGTGTGCGCCGTCCGCGTCGTCAGCGACTTCTTCGCGTCCTCGGCGTCCCGGCGCAGCTGCTGCTCGGTCTGCGGGTCGTCCAGCGGGTCGCCCGCGTCCGGGTGCTCGGCGCGGAACCGCTCCGCCAGGTGCTCCACGAGCCGCGAGTCCCAGTCGGCGCCGCCCAGCTCGTGGTCGCCGTCGGTGCACACCACCTCGATGTGGCCGTCCCGCAGCGTGATCACCGTCGTGTCGAACGTGCCGCCGCCGAGGTCGTACACCAGGATCGTCCGGTTCAGGTCGGGGTTCAGCACCCCGTAGTTGATCGCCGCGGCGATCGGCTCCGACACGATGTCGATGACGTTCAGGCCCGCGATCCGCCCCGCTTTGCGCGTCGCGTCGCGCTCCGCCGCGCCGAAGTACGCCGGCACCGTGACCACGACGTCGCGGGCCTCCTCGCCCGTCGTGGTCCGCGCGTCCGTCGCCAGCTTCAGCAGGATGAACGCCGACAGCTCCTCGGGCGTGAAGTCGATGCCGTGCATCGGGCGCGTGACGTCCCGGCCCATGTCCCGCTTGACCAGGCTGACGACGTTCTCGGGCTCCAGGACCGCGGTGTCCTTCGCGGTCGCGCCCACCACGACGTTCTCGCCGCTCTCGAAGTACACCACCGACGGCGTCGTGTCGGTGCCCTCCAGGTTCCGCAGGACCGCCGGCCGCCCCACGTCGTCGATCGCGGCGATGCAGGAGTACGTGGTTCCCAGGTCGATGCCGTAGACAGCCATGTCCCTCTCACTATCGGTCCCGAGTCGAGTTGTTCATGCTCTCGCCGCGCCCGGCCGCCTCACGGCGACGTGACCCGGACCTGACGATCGGAGCCGCCGGCTCCGGCGCCCGGCCGTCCGCGCCGCCGCCCTCCGCGCCGTTCACGGCGCCGTCGTCCGCACCGCTGTCCGCACCGCTGTCCGCGCCGCTGTCCGCGCCGGTCCCGGGGCCGTCGTCCGCACCGTCCTCGGCGGCGGCGCCCCCGGCCTTCCCCGCGCCGTTCGGGCGGGGCTCCAGCCGGCCGACGCAGACGGCCGCCTTGCGCAGCACCCGGCCGCCCTCCTCGAACCCGTCGGAGCGCGCCTCGACGACGGTGCCGTCCCGGCCGGGCTCGGCGACCGCCGCGACCGCCACGGGCCGGTGCCGGGACGGGTCGTAGGGCTGGCCGGGCTCGGCCCGGAACCGCTCGACGCCCAGCCGGGCGAGCGCGTCCGCGACGTCGTCGGCCAGCGCGTCCAGCAGGTCCGCCGTCGCGCCGGCGTCCTCGGCGGCCGCCAGGCGGCGGGCCTGGTCGTGCACCCGGTACAGCGCGGCGCGGACCGGCTCCAGCATCGCGTGCAGCTCGCCCCGCCGCAGCCGCTGGTTCTCCTCGTGGAGACGGTCGATGACGGACTCGCGGTGCGCGGCCCGTTCGTGCTCGCGGTCCAGCCGGGCGGCGAGCCCCGCCAGGGCGTCCCTGACCTCGGCGCGGAACGCCGCGTCGTCCCGGCCGTCCTTGACCGGATCTTCCCCGTCGCTCGACACGTGCAGTGACCTTAATGGTGAGGCGGCAAGAGGCGGTAGAGCGCTGTTGACCTTCCGTGAACTCTAGTTTGACCCGAGCCCGCCATTCCAGCACCGAACTTGCCGAGTCTGCCCCCTCGACATCTTCATGCGTGGGTAACAGGGGGGATACGGGGCTGTAGCACCCCGTGTGGACGATCGCGGATAGGAGGTGACCGTGTTGCTGCGAATTCGCATACGACTGCCGGACCGCCCGGGGTCGCTGGGCAAGGTGGCGCGCACCCTGGGCGCCGCGGGAGCCGACGTCGTGCAGATGGCGGTGCTCGAACGCGACAACGGTCGGGCGCTGGACGACTTCACCGTGGCGTGGCCCGCCGGTGCGGGCATCGGGCGGCTGGTGGACGGGCTGGGAGCCATCCCGGGAGTGGAGATCGTCGGCGTGTGGCCCACCGTCGAGCCCGCGGGCGTCCATCCGGACGCCGCCGTCATCGGGCAGGTCGCGGCCGTCCCGGACCGGGGCCCGCAGATCCTGGCGGACGCGGTGCCCGGCGTGCTCAGCGCCGACTGGGCGGGCCTCGCGGAGATCGACGAGGACGGTCACGCCATGCTCGCGCACGCCAGCATCGGCGGCGTGCTCCAGGACGAGCTGCCCGCGCTGGCGCCGCTGCGGCCGCGCGCGTTCACCGCGCCGGACGGCGCGCAGTACGCCATCTGCCCGCTCGCCGCGGGCAGGGTCGTGCTGGTCGTCGCCCGGACGGGCGCGCCGCCGTTCCACCGGACCGAGGTGTACCGCCTCGAGCAGCTCGTCGGCGCGGCGGAGACGGTGCTGGGCGCGGCCCCCGCCGGTCTCGTCTGCGCCCCCTGAACGCCCGCCGCGGCCCGCACCGGGGGGGACCGCGGCGGCGAAGCCCGGCCGGGCGGCGACAGCGTCGTCGACGTCCGCGCCGCGGCGGCTCCGGCGGGACCGGGACGGTGCGGGGCTCGGCGCGACCCCGCACCCTCCGGTCCCGTCCGGGACCGCCCCTGCCCGCGGAGCGGCCGGGGCGGCGGTCGGGGCCTGTTCTTCCGGGCGGCGTGTTGACAGAATCACATTCTGGTTCCTGTCGCGTCCCAGGAGGTGGCCGATGGCCGTTCTGCTCCGACCGTACGCCGAGACACGTCCCGACGAACCCGCCCTGACCGACGAACGGGGGTCCACCGGCTGGCGCGACCTGAACGAGCGGACCGACCGGCTCGCCGACGCCCTGCGGGCCCTCGGGCTGGGCGTCGGGGACGCGATCGCGATCCACTCGGGGAACCGCCGCGAGTACTTCGAGCTGATGTGCGCGGCCGGGCACATCGGCCTCCGGTACGTGCTGGTCAACTGGCACTGGACGGCCGACGAGCTGCGGTACGTGCTCACGGACTCCGGCGCGCGGGTCCTGTTCTCCGAGGACGCGTTCGGCGGCGTCGCGCGGGAGGGGTCGGACGGGCTCGCACTGGACGCCCGGGTCGCGATCGGGGAGCCGGTCGACGGGTTCGTCCCGTACGAGGAGTTCGTGGCGTCCGGCAAGGCGGTGGAGCCGCCCGACCAGAGCATGGGCGCGCCGATGATCTACACGTCCGGCACCACGGGGCGGCCGAAGGGCGTGTCGCGCAAGGTGCTGGCCGCGGGCGCGCCGATCGAGACGTCCAAGCTGGTCGCCGACGGGTTCGCGGAGATCCTGCGGATCCCGGAGGGCGGGCGGTCGCTGCTGGTCGGGCCGGTCTACCACTCGGCGCAGTGGCTGTGGTCGCAGGCGTTCCTGGTCGGCGGCCGCGCGGTGGTGATGCGCCGCGACTTCGACCCGGCCGAGACGCTGCGGCTCATCGACGAGCACCGGATCACGAACGTGCACCTGGTGCCGACCCAGTTCGTCCGGATGCTGCGGCTGGACCCGGACGTGCGCGCCGCGTTCGACGGCTCGAGCCTCGTGTCCGTGTGGCACGGCGCGGCGCCGTGCTCGCCGGAGATCAAGCGCCGGATGATCGAGTGGTTCGGCCCGGTCGTGCACGAGTACTACGGCTCCACGGAGTCGTCGGTCAACACCGTGATCATGGCCGCGGAGTGGCTGGAGCGGCCCGGCAGCGTGGGGCGCCCGCTGCCGACGACCGAGGTGCACGTGCTGCGGGAGGACGGCGGTCCGGCGGCTCCGGGCGAGGCCGGGAAGCTGTGGTTCCGGTACGTCGGCGGCGAGGACGTCGAGTACTGGGGCGACGAGGCGAAGACCCGCTCGATCCACCGCGACGACGGCCTGTTCACCACCGGGGACGTCGGCTACCTCGACGAGGACGGCTACCTCTTCCTCGCCGACCGCGCCATCGACATGATCATCAGCGGCGGGGTGAACATCTACCCGGCGGAGATCGAGGGCGTGCTGATCACCCACCCGGCGGTCCGGGACGTCGCGGTGTTCGGGATCCCCGACGAGGAGTTCGGCGAGCAGGTGAAGGCGGCCGTCGAGCTCACCGACGGCGCCGAGCCGTCGGACGCGCTGACCGGGGAGCTGGTCGCGCACGTCCGGGAGAAGCTGGCCGGGTACAAGGCGCCGCGCTCGATCGACTACGTCGACGCGATGCCGCGCACGCCGACCGGCAAGCTCTACAAGCGGCTGCTCCGCGACCCGTACTGGGAGGGCCGCGCCCAGAAGATCTAGGCGGGCGCCCGGTCCAGCAGCGCCAGGACCGCGTCCAGGTCGGTGAGGCCCGCGTCGGAGCCGAGCCCCTGGGCGACGGTCGCGGCGGCGGCCGTCCCCCACCGGGCGGCGTCCGCCACGGGCCGGGACCGGACGAGCGCGGTGACGAAGCCCGCGCAGTAGGCGTCGCCGCAGCCGGTCGTGTCGACGACGTCGACGGGCAGGGCGGGCAGGTGCCGCACGCCGTCGGCGGTCGCGAGCAGGCTGCCGTCGCCGCCGAGCGTGACGACGGCGGAGGCGGGGCCCGCGGCGCGCAGCGCGAGGGCGGCCTTCTCCGGGTCGGTCTCGCCGGTCATGGCGGCGGCCTGCTCCAGGTTCGGCAGGACGTGGTCGACGTGCGGGAGGAACGCGGCGGCGCCCTCGAGCAGGTCGGGCAGGTTCGACAGCAGGTCCATCGTGACGATCGTGCCGTTGGCGCGGGCGGCCTCGAGCATCGCGAAGAACGCCGGGTCGTTCAGCCCGAACGTGACGTCGGGGCCGCCGAGGTGGACGGCGTCCGCGGCGACGAGCAGGCCGCGCTCGACGGCCGCGGGGGTGAGCGTCAGGTTCGCGCCCGGGACGTGGAAGCTGGGGCGGCCGCCGTCGCCGCGGATCGGCAGGACGGACGCGCTGGTCTGGTCGGCGGTGCGCCGCACCAGGCCGGTGACGTCCACGCCGTTCCGGTTCATGATCGCGACGAGCAGGTCGCCGAGGTCGTCGTCGCCGATCGCGCCGACCGAGACGACCTCGTTGCCGAGCCTGGCCAGGGCCACCGCGGTGCCGGCGGCGGCGCCCGCCGCGGTCGCCCGGATCTCCTCGACGACGACCGTGTCCTGGCCCGCCGGGATGCCCTCGACCGGCCGCGCGAGCACGTCCAGGATGTGCGCACCGAGGGTGACGACGGTCATGATCGCGCTCCCTTAATGATCGTCCGGCCCGTAGCGTACGCCCTGACGACCGACGAAGGTGAGGGGTGTCCGCGATGGTGCTGGAGGAGGAGCGGGCCGCGCTGTGCGCGGTGGGCCGCAGGCTGGCCGAGACGGGCCTGGTGACGGGCGCGTCCGGCAACGTCAGCGTGCGGTCGGGCGATCTGGTGGCGGTCACGCCCGGCGGGATGATGCTCGACCGGATGCGGCCGCGGGACTGCCCGGTGGTGGACGTCGCGGGCCGGCTCGTCGAGGGGGACCGGGCACCGTCGTCGGAGACGCCGATGCACCTGGCGCTGTACGGGGCGACGCCCGCGGCGGCGATCGTCCACACGCACTCCACGTACGGCGCGGTGGTGGCGTCGACCATGGCGGAGCTGCCGCCGATCCACTACAACACCCTGCTGCTCGGCGGCGTGGTCCGGGTCGCCGAGTATGCGACGTACGGGACGCCGGAACTCGCGGCGAACGTCCGGGCCGCGATGGCGGGCGGCCGGCGGGCCGCGCTGATGGCCAACCACGGCGGCGTCGCGATCGGCGGCGACCTGGACGAGGCGTTCGAGAACGCGCGGCTGCTCGAGTGGCTGTGCGGCGTGTACGTCCGGGCGAAGGCGATCGGGGAGCCGCGGGTGCTGACGGAGGAGGAGCTGGCGGAGGTCGTCGAGCGGGGGCTGGCGCCGCCGGAGTTCCCGCCCTTGTAACCTAACGCTTGCTAGGTAGTCGTCGAAAGGGGCCCCATGGGACTCGTCCTGACCGGCAAGCCGCGCCCGCACGTCACGCAGATCACCCTCAACCGGCCCGAGCGGATGAACGCGATGGCGTTCGACGTCATGGTCCCCTTCCGCGAGGCCCTCGAAGCGGCGAGCCGCGACAACGACACCCGCGCCGTCGTGATCACCGGCGCGGGCCGCGGGTTCTGCTCCGGCGCCGACCTGGAGTCCCCGGGCCCCGTCCCCGGCACCGACGGACTCACCCTCTCGACGATCGCGCTCCGCTCGATGGAACTGCTCGACGACGTCGTCCGCACGATGCGCCGCGTCCACCAGCCGGTGATCGCCGCCGTCAACGGCCCCGCGATCGGCGGCGGGTTCTGCCTGAGCGTCGCCGCCGACGTGCGGCTCGCCGCCGAGACCGCAGTGTTCCGCGCGGCGGGCATCAACAACGGCCTCACCGCCGCCGAACTCGGCCTCGGCTACCTGCTGCCGCGCGCCATCGGCTCGTCCCGCGCGTTCGAGATCATGCTGTCCGGGCGGGACGTCGACGCCGCCGAGGCCGAGCGGATCGGGCTCGTCTCCCGCGTCGTCCCCGGCGGCGGCCTCCTCGACGCCTCCCTCGACCTCGCCGAGCGCATCGCGGGGTTCAGCCGCCCCGGCGTCGAGCTGACCAAGCGGATGCTGTGGGCGGGGCTGCACGCGGGCAGCCTCGACGCCCACATGGACGCCGAGGGCCTCGGGCAGCTGTTCGTCCGCCTCACCACCCAGAACTTCGAGGAGTCGATCAAGGCGCGGAAGGAGAACCGGCCGCCCGACTTCCAGGACTGACGCGCCCCGGCGGCGCCCGCCGCGCCCGTCCGGCGGGCATGGCGGACCGGGGCCGGGTGTGACACGCTGCGCCTGTGCCGAAGATGCCGGTGGACGACGCCTTTCGCCTGCTCGCCGGAGCGCCCGTCGCGCGCCTTGCCACGGTCGGGGAGGACGGCCGCCCCCACCTGGTCCCGGTGACGTTCGCCCTGCACCGCGGCGCCGTCCACATCGCCGTCGACCACAAGCCGAAGAGCACCCGCGACCTGCGGCGCCTCGCGAACGTCCGGGCCGACCCGCGGGTGGCGCTGCTCGCCGACCACTACGACGACGACTGGACGCGCCTGTGGTGGGTCCGCGCGGACGGCCACGCCCGCGTCGTCGAGGAGCCCGACCGCGTCCGCGAACCCGTCCGGCTCCTCGCCGACCGCTACCCCCAGTACCGCGAGCACCCGCCCGGCGGCCCCGTCATCACGATCACCATCGACCGCCTCACCGGCTGGACGGCGTCCTAGGCCTGGCCCTCCAGCGCCAGGAAGAAGACGCCGTCGACGAACACCTGGTAGGTCGACGGGCGGAACCCGGCGAACATCACCTTGCGCGTCTTCTCGATCACCACCTCGTGCCGCTCCTGGTGCCCGACCGTGAACGGGTAGCGCTCCGTCAGCCGCAGACTGAACAGGTTCTGCTTCTCCACGACCGGGTGGCCGTCCACGCTGATCCGCACCTTGCCCCACATGCGGTCGAAGAAGAACTCGACCCGGTGCCGCTCGTACTGCCCCAAGTCGAACCAGAACTGCTCGTGCATCCCGCTCCGCTTTCCTCTCAGTCCCAGGCCGCGCCGAGCTTCGCCAGCTCGTCCGCGTACTCGATCCGGCCCGCCCACTCCGCGGGCCAGGCGTCCATCCCCAGGTGCGCGCCCGCGAACGCGCCCGCCAGGCACGCGATCGAGTCGGAGTCGCCCGAACTGGCGGCCCCGCGCCGGATCGCGCGCACCGGGTCGTCCGGGAACAGCAGGAAGCACAGCAGGCCGGTCGCGAGGGCCTCCTCCGCAACCCAGCCGCCCCCGGTGAACGCGCACGGGTCGGTGCCGCGGTCGCCGCGCGCGACGGCGTCCAGGAGCCGGTCCAGCACGTCCCGGCACTCGTCCCAGCCGCGCGCGACGAACGTCTCGGGGTCGGGCATCCCGGGCCGCCGCCACAGCGTCCCGAGCCACTTCTCGTGGTAGACGGCCCGCTGCTCGAGGCACCGGTCGCGGAGCGCGCCGGGCAGGTCCGCCGGGGCCATCCCGTCGGCCAGCCACCGGACGGCGAACGCCGTCAGCTCGCTCGCCGCCAGCCCGGTCGGGTGCCCGTGCGTCATCGCCGCCTGGAGCTGCGACGCCCCGGCGCGCGTCTCGTCCGTCAGCCCCGGGGCGAGCCCGACCGGCGCGACCCGCATGTTCGCGCCGCAGCCCTTGGACCCGGCCACGGTCGCCTCCACCCACGGCTTGCCGGCCTCCAGGCCCGCGCACGCCCGCAGGCACGTGGTGCCGGGCGCCCGGTTGTTGTCGGGGCTGCGCAGCCAGTCGACGAACCGGCGCCGCCACATCGGCGCCACGAGCCCCGGGGTGAACGGCGGATTCGCCAGCGCGTCCAGCAGCCCGAGCCCCACCGCGATCGCCATCTGCGTGTCGTCGGTGACGAGCGCCGGATCGCCTTCGGGCCGCTCCGGCCCGTCCGCCCCGAACCGCCGCTCGATCTGCTTCATGGTGAGGAACTCGGTGGGCGCGCCGAGGGCGTCCCCGTACGCCAGCCCGAACATCGCACCGCTCGCCCGTCGCACGCTCATGGAGGGCATTGTTCGCCCTTCGGGCGATCTTCCGCAACGCGGACCGTCCCGCGACCAGGCCGGACCGCCGGCCTCAGGCCGCGCCGGTGATGCCCGCGAGGGCGCCGAGCCGCGCGCGGTGGTGGTCGGACGAGCCGAACAGCTGCCGCGACCCCTGCGCGCGCTTGAAGTACAGGTGCGCGTCGTGCTCCCACGTGAAGCCGATCCCGCCGTGCAGCTGGATCGCCTCGCCCGCCGTGTGGAAGTAGGCGTCCGAGCAGTACGCCTTCGCCAGCGCCGCCGCCGCGGGCAGCTCCGCCGGACGCGCGTCCGCGACGGCGGCCGCGTTCAGCACCGCCGACCGCCCCGACTCCACCAGCACGAACATGTCCGCGCACCGGTGCTTGACCGCCTGGAACGACCCGATGGCCCGCCCGAACTGCTTGCGGACCTTGAGGTACTCGACCGTCATGTCCAGCGTCCGCTGCGCGCCGCCGAGCTGCTCGGCCGCCAGCGCCACCGCCGCCGTGTCGAGGGCGCGCAGGACGGCGTCCGCCCCGCCCACCCGCCGCACGGGCGCGCCGTCGAACGCGACCCGCGCGAGCTTGCGCGTCTGGTCGACCGTCGGCACCGGCGTCCGCACGACCCCCGCGTCCCCCTCGACGGCGAACAGCCCCATGCCGTCGCCGTCCCGCGCCGCGACCAGCAGCAGGTCGGCGATGTGCCCGTCGAGCACGAAGTCCTTGACGCCGGTCAGCTTCCCGCCCTCGACGGTCGCCGTCACGGCCCCGAGGTCCCACCGGCCGCCGTCCTCGGCGACCGCGAGCGTGGCGATCACGGACCCGTCCGCGATCCCCGGCAGCAGGTCGTGCCCGCCCTCGCCCGCCGCGAGCCCCGCCGCCGCGGTGACCGTCGCGAGGAACGGCGCGCACACGAGCGCGCGCCCCATCTCCTCGAACACCACCGCCAGCTCCCGCATCCCGAACCCGGCGCCGCCGTGCTCCTCCGGGATCGCGAGGCCCTGCAGCCCGAGCTGCTCGGCCATCAGCGCCCACACGGCGGGATCGTGCCCCTCGGCGGTCTCCATCAGCCGCCGCACCTCCGCGCCGGAGGACCGGTCGGCGAAGAACCGCCGCAGCGCGTCCCGCAGCTCCCGCTGCTCCTCGGTGACGACGAGCTCCATCCGGCGGCCTCCCCAACGCGGCGCTTGTTCGGTCGGTCGACCATGCTCGTCCACGCGGACCGGCCCCGGCCGTCCCGCTCCCGCTCACCGGGACGGACGTCAGGGCGCCCAGTCGTGCGGCCCGAGCACGTATCCCTTGTCGGTCGAGTGCACGTGGTTCACCGACACCAGGTGCCCGAGCGCCGCCCACAGGTCCTCCTCGGGCCCGCCGACCAGCCGCCCGAGCGTCGCGAAGTCCGCCGCGCCGCCCTCCTTGTCGATCTCCGCGACCGTCTCGTAGACCCGCAGCTCGAAGTCGCTGAGCTCCTGCACGTCCCCGCGCCTCTCGAATCGCTCGTCCATAACGAAAGCGTGCCCACTCCCGGCGGTTCTATTTGCCCGCCCGGCCCTCCGTCGCACCGGACACGGCGAACCCGGACACGTACCCTGGAAGAGACACGACTTTCACGATCCGTATGCGAAGGGTGGCGCTCCGCTCATAAGCTCGCCCGCGAGGAAGGGAGCGGAGCATGACTGCGATGGTTCATGAGCCTCTGATGCGGGAGGACGACCTCCTGGCGGGATTCCTCGCCCTCAAGACCCCCGAGGGCTACCGAGCCGAGCTGATCGACGGAGAGATCGTCGTGACACCACCCCCCGGCGGTCCCCACGAGGAGTGGATCGCAGAGATCACCTGGCAGCTCGCGCGGCACAGCGCGGCCAAGTTCCACTGCTCCGGGAACAAGGGGCTGATCATTCCCGGTGGCCCGGGACAGCGGGAGAACCGCGTGATCCCGGACGGCACGGTAGTGCGCGCCGACCTGGGTCTTTTGCGGGACGCGGGTCCATGGATGCCGGTCGAGCCGGACACCGTGTCCATGGTGATGGAGGTCACCTCGCGGCGTGGCGACCTGGATCGGCAAGCGAAACGGCACGGCTACGCACGGGCGGGAATCCCGCTGTACTTGCTCGTGGACAGGGACAAGGGAAGGGTGTCGCTGTTCAGCGAGCCGGAGGACGGCGACTACAAGCACACCCATCGCGTGCCGTTCGGAGAGAAGCTGGCCCTTCCGAAGCCCTTCGACTTCGACCTGGACACCTCCGACTTCGGCTGACGCGCGGCCGTGGGACCGCCGCGCGGCCCTCCCTGTCGGTCTCCGCGATGGTCCGTCAGAGCCCTGCCCCGCACCGTTGCGGTGGTCGCGGGAGCTCACCCCGCCGAACGCCGTGCGGTTCGAGGTGGGGGCGCCGTCCTTCCCCGGGCGGCCTCGGCGCCGGAATCGCCCCGTTGCAGGAAGCCGGTCCGTGCCGGCACGGCATGGGGCGTCGATCGTCGTGGCTCCGGCGCGGGTCAGCCGTGGCGGCTCAGGTCGTGGAAGAAGCCGGGGACGGTGTGCAGGGCGCCGGAGGCGGCGACCTCGTCGTAGACGTGGCGGGCGACGGCCAGGTCGAGGACGCCGAGGCCGAACGGGGAGAAGACGACCGGGCGGTCGGCGGGCGGGGCGATGCGGTCGGTGAGGACGTCGTAGAGGGTGCCGGCCACGAAGTCGCGGTCGCCGACGCGCTGCTCCGCCAGGTGCGGGGACGTGTTCGCCTTCATGCAGTGCTCGACGTCGTCGACCACGTTCCACGAGTCCAGGATGATCTCGGGGGAGAGGTCGCGCAGGGACACGTGCAGGACGAGCGGGTTGTGCGCGAACCAGGACGGGTCGTGCACGTGGGGTTCGCCCGCGACGGTCGCGAAGACGATCAGGTCGCAGGCGCGGACGAGGCTCTCGGCGGTGTCGTGGACGGTGACCTCGCCCTTCTCGGTGCGTTCGAGGTAGCCCTTGAAGCCCGCGGCGTGCTCGGCGGAGAGGTCGTGCACGGCGAGTTCGTCGAAGGCGAAGCCGGTGGCCGCGAGGTAGGTGTGGATGTAGCGGGCGATGAGGCCGCCGCCGACGAAGCCGACGCGGCGGGGGCGGTCGCCGCGGCGGTCGGCGATGGACGCGGCGGCGAGCGCCGCGGACGCGGCGGTGCGGGCCGCGCTGATGATGGAGCTCTCCAGGCACGCGAAGGGGTAGCCGGTCTCGGCGTCGTTGAGGATGAGGACGGCGGAGGCGCGGGGGAAGCCGCGGGCGACGTTGCCGGGGAAGCTGGAGATCCACTTGATGCCGTGCACGCCGACGTCGCCCTCGACGGAGGCGGGGAGCGCGATGATGCGGTCCGACGGGCGGTCGGGGAAGCGCAGGAAGTACGAGTCGGGGTTGATCGTCCGCCCCTCGCCGTGCAGCCGGTAGGCCGCCTCGACCATCGCGACGACCTGCTCCTCCCGGCCGGCGACCGCCTCGTGCACCTGGGCGCCCGAGATCACGGCGAATGCGGGGACCTGCGACATGGGAACTCCGTGTTCTTCTCTGATGATCAGACGCCGAGGGTATCGGCGCCCGAATCGAGTTCGGGAATCAGCGCGGGGAAGTGCTCGCGGAGCCAGCCCTCGGCGTAGAGGGAGTCGAGGTACCGCTCGCCGAGGTCGGGGGCGATCGCGACGGCGACGGGGTCGGCACCCGGGTACTTGGCGTCGAGCCAGCGGCACGCGCCGGACACGACGGTGCCGGTCGAGCCGCCGAACAGGAACCCGCGGGACGAGAGCGCGTGGGCCGTCCGGACCGTGTCGGCCTCGGGGACGTGCACGACGTCGTCGATGAGGGACTCGTCGACCAGGGCGGGACGGCTGCTGGTGCCGAGCCCGGGGACCATGCGGGGGCCGGGGACGCCGCCGAAGGTGACCGAGCCGACCGCGTCGACCGCGACGATCGTCACCGGGCGGTCGTGCTCGCGGAAGTACCGGGCGCAGCCCATCAGGGTCCCGGTGGTGCCGGCGCCGACGAACAGGACCTCCAGGTCGGGGAACTGGCGGTCGATCGCGGGGGCGGTGCCGCGGTAGTGCGCGAGCCAGTTGTTGCGGTTGGCGTACTGGTTCAGCCAGACGTACCCGTCGGTCTCGCACAGCTCGCGGACGTAGCGGATGCGGCTCTCCAGGAAGCCGCCGTTGGCGTCGGTCCGCGACACGACCCGGACCTCGGCGCCGAGCGCGCGCATGACCCGCATGGACGCGGGGTTGCAGCGGGGGTCGGTGACGCAGACGAACTTGAGGCCGCGGTCGGCGGCGATGAGGCTGAGCGCGATGCCGAGGTTGCCCGAGGACGATTCCACGATCGTCGAGCCGGGGGCGAGCAGGCCGTCGCGTTCGGCGGCGTCCACCATCGCGGCGGCCGCCTTCAGTTTCACCGAACCGGCGAAATTGAAGCCCTCGCATTTGAGTAGCAGCGACCGCCCGATCGCATTTCGTAGATCGACGTAAAGGTCGTCCACATTGAAATCCTGCGGCGAGGTGATTATCGGCACGCTGCCACCCTGAAATGAAGAAGCAATTCCCTCATCGTCCCCCGTGCAACGCCGCGGGTGTATTTCTCCTGACCATGGCGGAGCCTCACCGTACCTTCGCCCATCTTGCCCCCGCAACCCCCTGCTTACCGACGGGTAGGGCAGAATGCACGGTGCTTCTCGGCGGGCCCGGACTTAAGCTATGGAGCCGCATTGTCGAGCGCCGGCGTTCGATGACGGCGAAGCGGTACTAGATCACGGAGAGTGAACATGAGCGCTCGTGGACCGGCGGCCGGCCGGCTGCTTCCCCCGGACGGTCTGGCGGCCCTCGCGGTGCCCGAGGCCGAGCTCGGACGGGCGCGCGACCTGGCCGTCCGGCACGGGATGCTGCGCGAGCGGGACGTCGACCTCGGCGATCCCGTGATCACGCGGGTGGAGCGGTTCGCCGCCGAGCGGGACCGGCCCGCGGTCGCCGACGCGGCCCGCGCGCTGAGCTACGCCGAGCTGGCCGCCGAGGCGCGCCGGCTGGCGGCGCTGCTGGACGGCGCGGGCGTGCGGCCCGGCGAGGTCGTCGGGGTCGGCGGCGGCCGGTGCGCCGCGGTGGTCGCGGCGTTCCTGGCGATCGAGCTGGTCGGCGCGCTGTACGTGCCGGCGGACGAGACGTGGCCGGCGTCGCGCGTCCGCGACGTGCTCGACCAGGCGGGCGCGTCCGTCCTGCTCACCGTGGACGACGCGCCCGCGCCCGCGCTGCTGGAGGGGGCGGCGGCGGCCGGGTGCCGGACGGTCCGCGCCGACGCGGCCCGCGACCTGGCGCCGCGGCCCGGCGAGCCCGTCCTGGACGCCCTCGACCGCCCCCGCTACGTGCTGTTCACGTCGGGGTCGACGGGCCGCCCGAAGGGCGCGGTCGTCGAGCACCGGGGGATGCTCAACCACCTCTGGGCGAAAATCATCGACCTGGAGCTGACGGACGCCGACGCGGTCGCGTTCACCGCCCCGCTCGGCTTCGACATCTCGATCTGGCAGATGCTGTGCCCGCTGCTGCTCGGCGGCCGGGTCGAGATCGTCGGCGACGGTGTCGCGCACGACGCGCCCGCGTTCGCGCGGCTGGTGGACGAGCGCGCCGTCACGGTCGTCGAGCTGGTCCCGACGATGGTCCGGCACCTGCTGGACGACCTGCCGGAACGGGCGGACGGGCCGCCGTTCCCCGGGCTGCGCTGGATGATCGCGACCGGCGAGGAGCTGCCCGCCGAGCTGTCGCGGCGCTGGCTGGCGGCCGTCCCGCACGCGCGGCTGCTGAACGCCTACGGGCCCACCGAGTGCTCCGACGACGTCACCCACCACACGGTCACGGCCGGGGACCTGGAGCTGCTGCGGCTGCCGATCGGCACCCCGGTCGTGAACGCGCGCCTGTACGTCCTGCGCGCGCTGGACGACGGGACGTGGGCGGCGTGCGACGTCGGCGAGACCGGCGAGCTGTTCGTCGGCGGCGTCGTCGTCGGGCGCGGCTACCTGGGCGACCCCGACCGGACGCGCGAGGCGTTCTACCGGGACCCGTTCGGCCCGTCGCCGACGGGGCGCCTCTACCGGACGGGCGACGCGGTGCGGCTGCTGCCGCCGGGCGCGGGCGGCGAGGACCGGCCGACGCTGCAGTACCTCGGCCGGGTCGACCGGCAGGTGAAGATCTCCGGGGTGCGGATGGAGCTGGGGGAGATCGAGGCGGTGCTCCAGCGGCACCCGTCGGTGGGCGCCGCGGCGGTGGTCGTGCACGAGTATCCGGCCAGGTAGCGGCGGGTGCGCGGGCGCGCAAGTTAACGGTCGGTAATCGCATTGGCCGGATTCGGTTGCCAACCTTTGTCACCCGGTGAGCGTCCGCGACATCCCGGGACCTCCCTCACCCGTGTCCTTTTGTCACTCCTGTGAGCAATATTCGAGGTCAAGTTCTACTTTCGAGGGGATTGCGAGGGCTGTGATCCGGCTGCTTGACTGTGGCACCGCTACTCCTGAGTAGAACGTGGGTCGCGGGAGGTCTCGCCGGGGTCGGAAAACGGCGGCGCTCCGTATCGGCGAGACCACAGGGCGCAGTCCGGGATCGCGGCCGCCGCGCATCCGTCGGGACTCGGGGAAAGGGGACGGGGCCAGCCCGATCAGTTCTGTGGTCATTCTCATCGGTTTTTTGCCCATCGGACCCGGCGCCGCTGCGGCGCCGTTGCCGGGCACAAAGCAAACCCACCCCGACCCGGAAAGTGCCGCTTGATGTCGTCCACCGAGTTCGTTCCTCTCTCCGCCGCTCAGCAGAGCGTCTGGTACGCGCAGCAACTGGCGCCGGGAACGCCGATCCATCTCGCGCAGTACATCGAGATCGAGGGCCGGCTCGACCACGGACTGTTCGACCGGGTCGCGCGAATCGCGGCGCACGAGGCGCTCGCGATGAACGTCCGGCTGGTGGAGCGGGACGGAATTGCGCACCAGCGCCTGGACCCGGACGCGTCCGCGACCATTCCGCTCGTGGACCTCAGCGGCGAGCCCGACCCGCGCGCCGCCGCGCGGGCCCGGATGCGCGCCCGGATGGCCGAGCCCCTCCCGCTGGACGCCGAGCACCTGTACATCACCGAGCTGCTGCGGCTCTCGCCCGACCTGCACTGGTGGTTCCTGCGGGCGCACCACACGATCCAGGACGCCTACAGCGGCGCGATCGTGAGCCGCCGCGCCGCCGAGGTGTACACGATCCTCGCGAACGGCGGCGAGTACGTCCCCGCCGAGCAGGGCGACTACCGGCGCGTCCTCGCGGAAGAGGAGGCGTACCGGCGCTCGGAGAAGTTCGAGCGCGACCGCGCGTACTGGACGGAGCGGTTCGCCGACCGCCCCGTCGCGGTGAGCCTGTCGGACGGCCTGGCGGAGCCCACCGCCGACTACCTGACCCGCATCACGGTGATCCCGCCGGAGGAGGCCGCCGGCCTGGCCGCCGGGGCGCGCCGGCTCCGCACCGCCACCCCGGGCCTCGCGATCGCCGCGACCGCCGCGTACGTCGCCCGGATGACCGGCACCGAGGACGTCGTCCTCGGCCTCGCCGTCAGCGGCCGCACCACCCAGGTCGCCCTCGAGACCCCCGCGATGCTCGCGTCGGTCCTCCCGCTGCGCGTCGCCGTCACCCCGGACATGACGGTGGAGCGGCTGGTCCGCACCGCGACCCGCGCCGCCGCCCGCGCGCTGCGCCACCAGCGGTACCGCCGCGAGGACCTGCTGCGCGACCTGCGCCTGCTCGGCGAGCGCCGCCGCCTGCACGGGCCCGTCATCAACATCATGGCGTTCGACTACCGCATCGACTTCGCGGGCCTGCCCGCGAAGATGCACGCCATCACCACGGGCCCCATCGACGACCTGTCGATCAACATCTACGACAACTTCGACGGCACCGGGATGCGCGTCGACTTCGACGCGCACCCCGACCTGTACACCGAATCGGAGGTCGCCGCGCACCAGGACCGCTACGTCCGGTTCCTGCGGGCCCTCGGCGACGCGGACCCCGCGACGCCCCTGCGCGACGTCGCGCTCCTGGACGACGCCGAGCGCGGGCTCGTCCTGCGCGAGTGGAACGACACGTCCGCCCCCGTCGCCCCGGCGGTCGTCCCCGGCCTGGTGGAGGCGCAGGCCGCCCGGACGCCCGCCGCGACGGCCGTCACGTGCGACGGCGCCGCGCTGACGTACGCGGAGCTGAACGCCCGCGCGAACCGCCTGGCCCGGCACTTGATCGGGCGGGGCGTCGGCCCGGAGGACTTCGTGGCGCTGGCGCTGCCGCGCGACGCCGACCTCATCGTGGCGGCGCTGGCCGTGCTGAAGGCGGGCGCGGCGTACCAGCCGATCGACCTGGCCTACCCGGCGGACCGCATCGCGTACATGCTGGCCGACGCCGCCCCGGCGGCCGTCATCACCACGTCGTCCGCGGCCATCCCGGACACCGCGGCCGCGGGGGCGGGCGCCGCCGCGGACGAGCGCGACGGCCGCGGGCGCGGCATCGCCCGCGTCGAGATCGACGCGCTCGACCTGGCCGGCGGCGGCTCGGCCGCCGACGCCGCCGACGTCACCGACGCCGAGCGCGTCCGGCCGCTGCGCCCCGGGAACGCCGCGTACGTCATCTACACGTCCGGTTCGACCGGGCGGCCCAAGGGCGTCGTCGTCTCGCACGCCAACGTCGTCGACCTGTGCGCGTGGGCGGGCCGGGAGTTCGGGCCCGACCGGCTGGCGCGGGTGCTGTTCTCCACCTCGATGAACTTCGACGTGTCGGTGTTCGAGTGGCTGGCGCCGCTCACCGCCGGGGGGAGCATCGACGTCGTCCGCGACCTCCTCGCCGTCGCCGAGCGGGGCGGCTGGTCGGGGACGCTGATCAGCGGCGTCCCGTCGGCGGTGTCGGCGCTGCTCGGCACCGGACGGCTCGACCTGCGGGCGGGCGACGTCGTGCTGGCGGGCGAGGCGCTCCCGGCGCGGCTCGTCCGGGACCTGCGCGCGCTGCTGCCGGACGCCCGTGTCTCGAACGTCTACGGGCCCACCGAGGCCACGGTCTACGCGGCCGCGTGGCACGACGACGGCAACACCGCCGGGCACGCGCCGATCGGCCGGCCGGTCGCCAACACCCGGGCGTACGTCCTGGACGCGGCGCTCGGCCCGGTCCCGCCCGGCGTCCCCGGTGAGCTGTACCTGGCGGGGGAGGGGCTGGCGCGCGGCTACCTGCACCGCCCGGGGCTGACCGCCGACCGGTTCGTCGCGTGCCCGTTCGGTGGCCGTCCGGGTGAGCGCATGTACCGGACGGGCGACCTGGTGCGCTGGAACCGGGACGGGCA
>NZ_QHJN01000183.1:0-14906 GCF_003947565.1 Actinomadura sp. WAC 06369
TGAACGGCCCGGAGCTGACGCCGGAGTACTGGTACGCGAGCCTGCGCGAGACGGTCGAGTTCGATCGCGCGATCCGGGTCCTGGGCGAGTCGGGGCATGGGGTGTTCGTCGAATCGTCCCCGCACCCGGTGCTCACCCCCGCGATCAGCGAAACCCTGGAGGACCAGGCGCCGGTGGTGGTCGGGACACTGCGCCGGGACGAGGGCGGGGCGGATCGCCTGCTGGCCTCGCTCGCCGAGGCGTATGTCCAAGGCGCCTCTATCGAGTGGGCAAGCGTTCTAGGCGGCGGCACCAACGTCGACCTGCCCACTTACGCCTTCCAGCGGCAGCGCTACTGGCCCGTGGAGGCGGCGGCCCGGCCTCCGGCCGCGGCGGGGGTCGAGGATTGGCGCTACCGCATCCGCTGGCAGCCGATCGGCGACGCCGCCGCGCCCGGCCGTCCGGTCCTGGTCGGCACCTGGCTCCTGGTCGGTGAGGGCGCCGTCGCCGACGCATGCGTCCGGGCTCTGGCGGAGCACGGCGCGCGGGTGGTGCGCACCGGGATCGAGTCGCTCGCCGAGGCGGCCGTCGACGAGGTGGCCGGCGTCGTGTCGGTGCTGGCGCTGGAGGAAGGCGAGGACCCGCGGTACCCGTGGGTCCCGCGCGGCACTGCGGGGACCGTCGACCTGGTGCAGGCGCTCGGCGACGCCGCGATCTCCGCGCCGCTGTGGCTGCTGACCCAGAGCGCGGTGCGGACCGGCTCGGGCGATGTGACGACCGACCCGCGGCAGACGCAGCTGTGGGGCATGGGGCGCGTCATCGGGATGGAGCTCCCGGACCGCTGGGGCGGCCTGGTCGACCTTCCTCCCGTGTTCGACGCCGACGCCGGGGCCCGGCTCGCCGCGGTCCTCGCGGACGGCGGCGAAGACCAGGTGGCGTTGCGCGAGTCCGGCACGCTTGTGCGCCGGCTGGTCCGCGCCGACCCGCGGCCGGCCGGCCGCGCGCCGTGGCGGCCGCGCGGCACCGTGCTGCTGACCGGCGGGACCGGTTCGATCGGCGCCTGCGTCGCGAATCGGCTCGCCGAACGCCGGGCGCGGCGCGTCGTGCTGACGAGCCGCTCCGGCCCGTACGCGGACGGCGCGGTCGGGCTCGCGGCGTCCATGGCGACCGCCGGGTCGGCCGTCGACATCGTGAGCTGCGACACCGGCGTCCGGTCGGAGGTCCTCGACCTCGTCGGGTGGATCGAGGACGGCGGGCCGAGCCTGTCGACGGTGCTGCACTCCGCGAACACCGGCTACCTCGCCCGCGTGGAGGACACCAGCCGGGAGGGCCTGGCGGCGGCGCTGGGTGCGAAGGCCGCCGGTGCCTCCTACCTGGACGAGGCGACGGCCGAACTGGATGTCGACGAGTTCGTGCTGTTCTCGTCCATCTCGGCGACGTGGGGCAGCAACGACCACGGCCCCTACGCGGCGGGGAACGCGTTCCTGGACGGGTTGGCCGAGGAGCGCCGTGCCCGGGGTCTGCCGGGCACCTCGATCGCCTGGGGTGTGTGGGACTCGCGCGACTGGGACGCCGTCGACGACCTCATGGACCACAGCCCCGGCCGGGTGACGCCGCGGCGCCTGCGCCGGCAGGGCATGAACTTTCTCGAGACCGAGCGGGCGCTGACGGCTCTCGACGAGGTCCTCGCGGACGACGAGACGTTCATCGCGCTCGCCGACGTGACGTGGGAGAAGTTCGCCCCGGTGTTCCGCGCGGCGCGTTCGCGTCCGCTGCTGGACGAGATCCCGGAGGCGCGCGAGGAACAGGCCCCGGCGGCCACCGAGACCGGCGCGGCGGCCCCGGCGGCGGGACCGGTCGGCGAACTGGCCGCCAAGCTGGCGGGCCTGACGGCGGGAGAGCGGCGGCACGTGACCGTGGAGCTGGTCCGCGCGCACGCGGCGGCCGTACTCGGACACTCCTCGGCCGCGGACGTGCCGTCCGCGCGGGCGTTCCGGGAGCTGGGCTTCGACTCCCTGACCGCCGTGGAATTGCGGAACAGGCTCAACGCGGCCGCGGGCGTCAAGCTGCCCGCCACGGTCGTGTTCGACCATCCCAACCCGACGGCCCTGGCCGAGGAGGTCCTCGCGCGGCTGTTCGGTACGGAGACGGACGACGCGGCGGCGGCCCCGGCGGCGGTCGCCGCCCCGGCGGAGCCGATCGCGATCGTCGGTATGTCCTGCCGCTACCCGGGAGGCATCCGGACCCCAGATGAACTCTGGCGGTTGCTGGCCGACCAGGGTGACGGGATCGGCGGTTTCCCGGCCGACCGCGGCTGGAACGCCGAGGCGCTGTTCGACCCGGACCCGGAAGCCGAAGGCACCACCTACGTCATCGAAGGCGGCTTCCTCAGCGGGGCCGCGGAGTTCGATGCGGGGTTCTTCGGGATCAGTCCGCGTGAGGCGTTGGCGATGGATCCGCAGCAGCGGTTGCTGCTGGAGACGTCGTGGGAGGCGATCGAGCGTGCGGGTGTCGATCCCCGGTCGCTGCACGGTTCCCCCACGGGCGTGTTCGTCGGCGCGGCCCGCTCCTCGTACCTCGACACCGGCCCGGAGACGGTCGGGGGCGAAGGGCACCGCATGACCGGCGCCGCGATGAGCGTCCTGTCCGGGCGGATCGCCTACTCGCTCGGACTGGTGGGCCCGGCGATGACCGTCGACACCGCGTGTTCGTCGTCGCTGGTGGCGCTGCACCAGGCGGTGCAGGCGCTGCGGTCGGGAGAGTGCTCGATGGCTCTGGCCGGCGGCGTGACGGTGATGGCAGACCCGGGCGAGTTCGTCGGCTTCTCCCGGCTTCGGGCGCTCTCGCCGGACGGCCGGTGCAAGGCGTTCTCAGAGGGCGCGGACGGCATGGGCATGGGCGAAGGCGTCGGCATCGTGGTGCTGGAGCGCCTGTCGGAGGCCCGCCGGAACGGGCACCGCGTGCTGGCGGTGATCCGCGGCAGCGCGATCAACCAGGACGGCGCCTCGAACGGCCTCACGGCGCCCAACGGCCCGTCGCAGCAACGGGTGATCCGTGCGGCGCTGGCCAACGCGCGGCTGTCGGCGTCCGATGTGGACGTGGTGGAGGCGCACGGGACCGGTACGGAGCTGGGTGATCCGATCGAGGCGGGTGCGCTGCTGGCTACCTATGGCCAGGGGCGTGCGGGTGATCGGCCGTTGTGGCTGGGGTCGGTCAAGTCGAACATCGGTCATGCGCAGCAGGCGGCGGGCGTCGCGGGCGTCATCAAGATGGTGATGGCGCTCCAGCACGGAACCCTGCCCAAGACGCTGCATGCCGACGAGCCGTCGTCGCACATCGACTGGACGTTCGGGAACGTGCGGCTGTTGCAGGAGCCGGTTTCGTGGCCCGCGGGTGACCGTCCCCGCCGGGCGGGCGTCTCGGCCTTCGGGATCAGCGGCACGAACGCCCACGTCATCGTCGAGGAAGCCCCGGCCGACGCCCCCGAGACCACCGACGACGCACAGCCGGTGCTGTCGTCCGGTATTACGGCATGGGCGTTGTCCGGCCGGGATTCCGAAACGCTCACCGAACAGGCGGGCCGCCTGCGCGAGCACGTGGCGGCGCGCCCGGAACTGCCGGCGCACGATGTGGCGTGGTCGCTGACCACCACCCGGACGGCATTCGAGCAGCGCGCCGTCGTTCTGGGGACGGACCGAACCGAACTGCTCGCCGGCCTCGCCGCGCTCGCAACGGAGCAGCCCGGCCCCGGTGTGGTAACGGGCGAAGTCCCCTCGGATGGCGTGGGCCGGACGGTGCTGGTGTTCCCCGGTCAGGGGAGCCAGTGGGTCGGCATGGGCCGCGAGCTGGCGGAGGCGTCGCCGGTGTTCGCGGCGCGGCTGGCGGAGTGCGCGGCGGCCCTTGCACCTCATGTGGAGTGGGATCTGGACGACGTCCTTGCGGGCCGTCACGGGTTCGAGGCTGCGGATGTGGTGCAGCCTGCGCTGTGGGCGGTGATGGTGTCGCTGGCGGCGGTGTGGGAGGCCGCGGGCGTCGTCCCGGACGCGGTCGTGGGCCACTCGCAAGGCGAGATCGCTGCGGCCGCCGTCGCCGGGATTCTCTCGCTGGAGGATGCGGCGAAGGTCGTCGCGCTGCGCAGCAAGACGCTGAAGGCGTTGGCGGGGCGTGGCGGGATGCTGTCGATCGCCGAGCCCGCCGACGACGTCCGTGCGCGCATCGAGCCCTTCGGGGAGCGCCTCTCGATCGCTGCGGTCAACGGCCCGTCCGCGACGGTGCTGTCCGGGGACGCCGATGCCCTGCGGGAGCTGGTGGAGTCGTGCGGCGAGCAGGTCCGCACCCGGGTGATCCCGGTGGATTACGCCTCGCACAGCGCCCACATCGACGAATTGCGGGACGAGATCGTCTCAGTCCTGCAGGGGATCGAGCCTCGCGAGGCGCGGATCCCGATGGTGTCGGCGATGAGCGGCGAGTGGCTGAACGGCCCCGAGCTGACGCCGGAGTACTGGTACGCCAGCCTGCGCGAAACGGTCGAGTTCGACCGAGCCATCCGGGCGCTGGCCGACTCGGGGCACGGTGTCTTCATCGAGTCGTCTCCGCATCCGGTCCTCACCCCCGCGATCAGCGAGAGCCTCGAAGACCGGACTCCGGTAGCGGTGGGGACGCTGCGCCGGGACGAGGGCGGCGCGGACCGGCTGCTGACCTCGCTCGCCACGGCGCACGTCCAAGGCGTCTCCATCGACTGGGGTGCCGTCCTGGGCCGCGGCGCGACGGTCGACCTGCCCACGTACGCCTTCCGGCGGGACCGCTTCTGGCCGGAGCCGCAAGAGCCGTCGGCCGGGCCGGGACCGGTCACCGCGAGCACTTCCGCCGAGGCGGGCTTCTGGAACGCCGTCGAGACGGGCGACGCGGCCGCCCTGGCCGAGTTGCTCGGGGTGGACGCGTCCGACACTGCCCTGGGCGCGCTGACCGAATGGCGCCGCCGCGAACGCGCCGAGTCGGCGATCGCCGACTGGCGCTACCGGATCGCCTGGAAAACACTCGCCGCCGACGGTGCAGCACCGACCGGGACCTGGCTGCTCATCGGGAACGCCCCCGACGTCGCCGACGCCCTGGCCGCCGCCGGCGTCCGGGTCCTTCCGGTCGACGTCGACGGAATCGACACCACCGACAAGGACGCGCTGGCCGCCGCGTTGCCCGGCGACGTCGCCGACCTGTCGGGCATCGTGTCCGCGCTCGCCCTCGACACGGACGCGGACGCGCCGCTCGCCTCCCACCCCGGCGTGCCGCGCGGTCTCGTCGCCACCCTCGCCCTGGCGCAGGCCGTGACCGAGAGGCCGGACGGGACGAACGCGCCCGCACCGCCCCTGTGGGTGCTGACCCGCGGGGCGGTCGTCGCTCCCGGAGACGAGACCGCGGGCACGCCCGTGCAGGCGCAGATCTGGGCCCTCGGCCGCTCCGTCGCCCTGGCGCATCCGCGGTCGTGGGGCGGCCTGGTCGACCTCCCGGAACGGATCGAGGGGCCGGTCGCCGGGCGGCTCGCGGCCGTCCTCGCCGATGGCCGGGAGGACCAGGTGGCGCTGCGCCGGTCCGGCGCGTACGGGCGGCGGCTGGCCCGCGCCCCGCGCCCGTCCGTCCCTGCGCCGGGGACGGCCTGGGCCCCGCGCGGGACGGTGCTGGTCACCGGCGGCACCGGCGCCATCGGTGAGCACGTCGGACGCTGGCTCGCCGGGCGCGGCGCCCGCCGGGTCGTGCTGACCGGACGCCGCGGACCCGCCACCGAGGGCGTCCCCGCACGGGCCGCCGAACTGGCCGCCGCCGGCGTCGGCGTGGACGTCGTCGCCTGCGACGTCGCGGAGCGCCCGGCCGTCGCGGGCCTGCTGAAGCACATCGACGCCACCGGCGGCCCGGCCCTGTCCACGGTGATGCACACCGCGGGCGTCGGCCAGGGGCGCACCGTCGCCGGCACCACCGCCGCGGACCTCGCCGAGGTGTGCGCGCCCAAGGCGGACGGGGCCCGCTGGCTCGACGAGCTGACGGCGGACCGCGACCTGGACGCGTTCGTCCTGTTCTCCTCAGGCGCCGCCGTCTGGGGCGGCAGCGAGCAGGCCGGCTACGCCGCCGCGAACGGCTTCCTGGACGGGCTCGCCGCAGCGCGCCGCGCCGCAGGCTGCCCGGCCACGGCCCTGGCCTGGGGCCTGTGGGAAGGCGGAGGCATGGCGGGCGGCGACATCGGCGCCCGGCTGAACCGCTACGGCCTCCGGGCCATGGACCCGGCACTCGCCGTCCAGGCCCTCGGGCAGGCACTGGACGCGGGAGAGGACTCGCTCACCGTCGCCGACATCGACTGGTCCGTGTTCGCCCCCACATACACGCTGCGCCGCCCGAGCCCGCTGCTGGCCGACCTGCCGGAAGCCGGCGACGACGCCGCCGCGGCGGACACCCCGCGGGAGGCGGCCGCACCCGCCCCCGGCCGCCTGGCGGAAACGGTCGCGGGCCTGCCGCGCACCGAGCGGCTGCGCCGGTTGGCGGACCTGGTGTGCGAGCAGGCCGCGGCCGTCCTCGGCCACTCCTCCGCCGACGCGCTCCCGAAGGGCCGGCCGTTCCGCAAACTCGGCTTCGACTCGATCATGGCCATCGACCTGCGGAACCGGATGACCGGCGCCACCGGCCTGAAACTGCCCGCCACGCTCGTCTTCGACCATCCGACCCCCGCCGAACTGGCCGAGTACCTGGACGGCGAACTCGTCCCGGACGCAGCGGCGGACGACCCGAACGAAACCGGCGGCGACCCGGTGCTCGACGGGCTCGACCGGCTGGAGGCCGCGCTCGCCGCCGTCCCCGGAGGAAGCGGTGCCCGGCGCGACGTGACGGCACGCCTGAGAACGATGCTCTCCCGCTGGCTGGGGGACACCGGGCAGCCACCGCCGGACGAGCAGGAGCGGCAGACGGTGGACGGACGGCTGGAAAGCGCCGATGCCGGCGAGGTCCTGGACTTCATCAACAAGGAATTGGGGCTTTAGTCATGACCGGTGAAGCGCAGGCCAACGGCGGGGACGGCCGGCTCCTCGACACCCTCAAGAAGCTCGCCGCCGACCTCTACCAGACGCGCAAGCGCGTCGAGGAACTGGAGGCGGGCGAGCGGGAGCCGATCGCCGTCGTCGGCCTCGGCTGCCGCTACGCGGGCGGCATCACCGGCCCCGAACAGTTCTGGGACCTCCTCGCCGACGGGACCGACGCCATGGGCCCCTTCCCGGCCGACCGTGGCTGGGCGGAATGGGAACGCGCCTACGGTGCGGAGAACGGGACCGGCGACGCCTACGCCCGCACCGGCGGCTTCCTCTACGACGCGGCCGACTTCGACGCGGGCTTCTTCGCAATCAGCCCGCGCGAGGCGCTCGCCATGGACCCGCAGCAGCGGGTGCTGCTCGAAGTCGCCTGGGAGGCGGTCGAACGGATCGGCATCGACCCGACCTCGCTCAAGGGCTCCGACACCGGCGTGTTCGTCGGAGCCAGCAGCACCGCCTACGGCACGGGCGTGACCGGAGAGGGCGCCGAGGGCTACCTGATGACGGGCGGCCTGACCGCCGTCGTCTCCGGCCGCATCTCCTACACGCTCGGACTGACCGGCCCCGCCGTCACCGTCGACACCGCGTGCTCGTCCTCGCTGGTCGCGCTGCACCTCGCCGTCCAGTCGCTCCGGCTGGGCGAATGCTCCCTGGCCCTGGCCGGCGGCGTCGAAGTGCTCGTCATGCCGGACGCGTTCCTCGAGTTCTCCCGGCAGGGCGGCATGGCCGTCGACGGCCGCTGCAAGTCCTTCGCCGCCGAAGCCGACGGCATCGGCTGGGGCGAGGGCGCGGGCGTCATCGCCCTGGAACGCCTCTCGGACGCCCGCCGCAACGGCCACCGGGTCCTGGGCGTGATCCGCGGCAGCGCGGTGAACCAGGACGGCGCGTCGAACGGCCTCACCGCCCCGAACGGGCCGTCGCAGCGCCGCGTCATCCAGGAAGCCCTCACCGACGCCGGCCTGAACGCGTCCGACGTCGACGCGGTGGAGGCGCACGGGACCGGGACGACGCTGGGCGACCCGATCGAGGCGCAGGCGCTGCTGGCGACCTACGGCCAGGCCGAGGAGCGTGCGGCGGACCGGCCACTGTGGCTGGGGTCGGTGAAGTCGAACATCGGGCACTCCGGCTGTGCGAGCGGCGTGGCCGGCGTCATCAAGATGGTGCTGGCGCTGCAGCACGGCACTCTCCCCAAGACACTCCACGCCGAACACCCGTCGCCGCACGTGGACTGGGTGTCCGGCAATGTGCGGCTTCTGCAGGAGCCGGTGGAGTGGCCTGCGGGCGACCGTCCGCGCCGCGCGGCCGTCTCGGCCTTCGGCGTCAGCGGCACCAACGTGCACGTCATCGTGGAGGAGGCCCCGAACGGGACGGACCGCGCGAAGCAGCTCCTCGACGGCGCCCCGCGCGTCCTCGAGACGCACGGCCGTCCGGCTTGGGTCCTTTCCGGCCACAACCCCGCGGCGCTCGCCGGCCAGGCGGGCCGCCTACGCGAGCACATGGTGGCGCGTCCGGAGCTGCCAGTGGGCGATGTTGCGTGGTCGCTGGCGACGACGCGTGCGGCCCTGAGCCACCGGGCGGTGGTGCTCGGTGGCGACCGGGACGGGCTGGTGTCGGGTCTGGCGGCGGTGGCGACGCAGCAGCCCGCGCCCGGTGTGATCACCGGGGAGGTCCCTCCCACCGACCTCGGTCGGACGGTGTTCGTCTTCCCCGGACAGGGGAGCCAGTGGGTCGGTATGGGGCGTGAGCTGGCGGAGGCGTCGCCGGTGTTCGCGGCGCGGCTGGCGGAGTGTGCGGCGGCTTTGGCTCCGTTTGTGGAGTGGGATCTGGGCGATGTCCTTGCGGGTCGTCATGGGTTTGAGTCGGCGGATGTGGTGCAGCCGGCGTTGTGGGCGGTGATGGTGTCGCTGGCGGCGGTGTGGGAGGCCGCGGGCGTGGTCCCGGACGCGGTCGTGGGCCACTCGCAGGGTGAGATCGCCGCGGCCGTGGTGGCGGGGATTCTTTCGCTGGAGGACGGGGCGAAGGTCGTTGCGCAGCGCAGCAAGACTTTGCGGGCGTTGGCGGGTCGTGGCGGGATGCTGTCGATCGCCGAGCCGGTGGACGCTGTCCGCGCGTGGATCGCGTCGTTCGAGGGGCGGTTGTCGGTCGCTGCGGTGAACGGCCCGTCGGCGACGGTGGTGTCGGGTGACGCCGATGCCCTGCGGGAGCTGGCGGAGTCGTGTGGTGAGTCGCCGCGGACCCGCATGATCCCGGTGGACTACGCCTCGCACAGCGCCCATGTCGATGAGTTGCGGGATGAGATCGTCTCGGTGCTGCAAGGGATCCGGCCGGGTGAAGCACGAATTCCGATGGTGTCGGCGATGAGCGGCGAGTGGCTGAACGGTCCCGAGCTGACGCCGGAGTACTGGTACGCCAGCCTCCGCGAAACGGTCGAGTTCGATCGCGCGATCCGAATCTTGGGCGAGTCGGGGCATGGGGTGTTCGTCGAGTCGTCCCCGCACGCTGTCCTGACGGGGGCGGTCGGTGACAGCCTCCACGATGTCGAAGGCGTCGTGGTGGTGGGGACGCTGCGCCGCGACGAGGGCGGCGCGGACCGGCTGCTCGCCTCGTTGGCCGAAGCGTATGTCCAGGGCGCCCCCGTGGACTGGGCGAGCATTCTCGGTGGCGGCACCCCCGTCGACCTGCCCACTTACGCCTTCCAGCGGCAGCGCTACTGGCTCGGGGCGAGGGCGGCCGTCCAGACGGCGCACGAGCCGGTGGACGACTGGCGCTACAGGATCTCCTGGCAGCCGGCGAGCGGAAGCGGCACCCCCGTATTGCGCGGCACCTGGCTGCTGGTCGGTGACGGCCCCGACCGGGACGCGGTCGCGGGCATCCTGACGGACCACGGCGCCGAGGTGGTCACTGCGCGCGACCCGCTGCACATCGACACGGCGGTGGCCGCAGGCGCGACCGGCGTGGTGTCATTGCTGGCTTTCGACGAGGAGCCCCTGGACGGGTACCCGTGGGTGCCCGCCGGGCTGGCCGGGACCGCCGAACTGCTCCGGGTGCTGGTCCAGGCCGACGTCGAGGCGCCGGTGTGGTTGTTGACCCGGGGTGCGGTGAGCGTCGGGCCGGACGAGGTGACGACGAGCCCAACACAAGCGCAGGTGTGGGGTTTCGGCCGGACGGTCGGTCTGGAGCACCCGGACCGGTGGGGCGGCCTGATCGACCTGCCGCAGGTGCTGGATGCCGAGGCCGGGGCACGGCTCGTCCGGATCCTTGCCGACGGTGTCGAGGACCAGGTTGCGGTGCGCGAGGCGGGGACGTTCCTGCGTCGTCTGGTTCATGCCGAGTCTCGGCGTTCGGAGCCGGAGCCGTGGTCGCCGCGCGGGACGGTTCTGCTGACCGGCGGCACCGGTTCCATCGGGGCATCCATCGCTCCGTGGCTGGCCGAGCACGGTGCTCCCCGCGTGGTGCTGACGTCGCGTTCGGGCCCGTCCGCGCCGGGCGTGGCCGAACTGGCCGCGTCGGTGGCGAGTGCTGGGGCGAGTGTCGATGTTCTCGGCTGTGATCTGGTGATGCGGGAGCAGGTGACCGACCTGGTTCCTTGGATCCAGGAGTCGGGGCCGGGCCTGTCGACGGTGCTTCACTCGGCGAACGCGCCCTATCTGGCGCGGGTGGAGGACACTGATCACGAGGGGTTCGCGGCGGCGTTGGGGGCGAAGGCCGCCGGCGCGGTCCATCTGGACGAGGCGACCGCCGCTCTGGGTTTGGACGAGTTCGTGTTGTTCTCGTCGATCTCGGCGACGTGGGGCAGCAACGACCATGCCGCCTACGCGGCGGGTAACGCGTTCTTGGACGGGTTGGCCGAGGAGCGTCGTGCCCGGGGCCTGCCGGGCACCTCGATCGCCTGGGGCGTGTGGGACTCGCGCGACTGGGACGCCGTCGACGCGGTGATGGACCAGGCTCCCGGTCGGGTGACTCCGCATCGACTCCTCCGGCAGGGGATGAACTTCCTCGAAACGGGCCGGGCACTACAGGTGCTGGGTGAAGTCCTCGCCGATGACGAGACGTTCGTCGCTGTCGCGGATGTGGAGTGGGCCAAGTTCGCGCCGGTCTTCCGCGCGGCCCGGCCGCGCCCGCTGCTGGACACGATTCCCGAGGCCCGCGATGAGGCCGATGAGGACGCGCGCGCGGCAGGGGCCGGCGCCGGTGGCCGTGGTGAGTTCGCGGAGCGGTTGGCGGGGATGCCGGCGGCCGAGCGGCGGCGCACGGTGGTGGAGTTGGTTCGTTCGCACGCGGCCGCGGTGCTGGGGCATGAGTCGGCCGAGGAGATCGTGGCGTCGCGTGCGTTCCGGGAGCTGGGGTTCGACTCGCTGACCGCGGTCGAACTCCGGAATCGGTTGAACGGTGCGTGTGGGCTGCGGCTGCCGTCCACGGTGGTTTTCGATCACCCGAGTGCTTCGGCGCTGGCCGACGAGATCATTGCCGAGCTGTTCGGGGCGGAGACGCCCGGACAGGTCGTCGAAGTGGCCGCCGCGCCGTCCGAGCCGATCGCGATCGTCGGTATGTCCTGCCGTTACCCGGGCGGCATCGGTACCCCCGAAGAGCTTTGGGCGCTGCTCGTCGAGGGCGGGGACGCGATCAGCGGGTTCCCCGCCGATCGCGGCTGGGACGCCGAGGCGCTGTTCGATCCGGATCCCGATTCGGAAGGTTCGACCTACGTGGTCGAGGGCGGTTTCCTGGCCGGTGCCGCAGAGTTCGACGCGGGGTTCTTTGGGATCAGTCCGCGTGAGGCGTTGGCGATGGATCCGCAGCAGCGGTTGCTGCTGGAGACGTCGTGGGAGGCGATCGAGCGTGCGGGTGTCGATCCCCGGTCGCTGCACGGTTCCCCCACGGGCGTGTTCGTCGGCGCGGCATCGTCCGGCTACTTCGGTGCTGTAGGCGCCGAATCGGGCACCCAGGCTCACTTGATCACCGGGAACGCGCTGAGCGTGCTGTCGGGGCGGGTGTCGTACTCGCTGGGGCTGAACGGGCCTGCGGTGACGGTGGACACGGCGTGTTCGTCGTCGCTGGTGGCGTTGCACCAGGCGGTGCAGGCGCTGCGGTCGGGCGAGTGCTCGATGGCGCTGGCCGGCGGTGTGACGGTGATGGCCGATCCCGGTGAGTTCGTCGGCTTCTCGCGGTTGCGGGCGCTCTCGTCGGACGGCCGGTGCAAGGCGTTCGCGGATGGTGCGGACGGTATGGGCATGGGCGAGGGCGTCGGGATGCTCGTGCTGGAGCGTCTGTCCGAGGCGCAGCGCAAGGGCCGTCGGATTCTCGGCGTGGTTCGTGGGAGTGCCGTCAACCAGGACGGTGCGTCGAACGGCCTGTCCGCCCCGAACGGTCCGTCGCA
This sequence comes from Actinomadura sp. WAC 06369, assembly GCF_003947565.1. Classification (NCBI taxonomy): domain Bacteria; kingdom Bacillati; phylum Actinomycetota; class Actinomycetes; order Streptosporangiales; family Thermomonosporaceae; genus Actinomadura; species Actinomadura sp. WAC 06369. The sequence continues at coordinate 12,418 of NZ_QHJN01000183.1, forward strand.
GCAGCGGGTGATCCGTGCGGCGCTGGCCAACGCGCGGCTGTCGGCGTCCGATGTGGACGTGGTGGAGGCGCACGGCACGGGCACGGAGTTGGGTGATCCGATCGAGGCGGGTGCGTTGCTGGCGACCTATGGCCAGGGGCGTGTGGATGGTCGGCCGTTGTGGTTGGGGTCGATCAAGTCGAACATCGGTCACGCGCAGCAGGCGGCGGGTGTCGCGGGTGTCATCAAGATGGTGATGGCGTTGCAGCACGGCACGCTGCCCAAGACGCTGCATGCCGATGAGCCGTCGTCGCACATCGACTGGACGTCCGGCAATGTGTGGCTGTTGCAGGAGCCGGTTTCGTGGCCCGCGGGTGACCGTCCCCGCCGGGCGGGCGTCTCGGCCTTCGGCATCAGCGGCACCAACGTGCACCTGATCATGGAGGAAGCCCCGGCCGAAGTGGTCGAGCAAGAGGCCGCAAGTGAGTCTCGGCCGACACCCTCGGTTCTCGCCGACATGCCGAGTGTCCCGTGGCCGGTTTCCGGCCGCAGCGCCTCTGCGCTCGTCGGCCAGGCTGGTCGGCTGCGCGAGCATGTGCTGGCGCGTCCGGAACTCCCCGTGAGGGACGTGGCGTGGTCGCTGGCGACGACGCGTGCGGCCTTGGAGCACCGGGCGGTTGTCCTGGGCGACGACCGCAGTGGGCTGGTCTCGGGTCTGGCCGCAGTGGCGACACAGCAGCCCGCGCCCGGCGTGATCACGGGCGAGGTCTCTCCCAACGGTGTGGGCCGGACGGTGTTCGTTTTCCCCGGTCAGGGGAGTCAGTGGGTCGGGATGGGGCGTGAGCTGGCGGAGGCGTCGCCGGTGTTCGCGGCGCGGCTGGCGGAGTGTGCGGCGGCTTTGGCTCCGTTTGTGGAGTGGGACTTGGACGACGTCCTTGCGGGTCGTCATGGGTTTGAGGCTGCGGATGTGGTGCAGCCTGCGCTGTGGGCGGTGATGGTATCGCTGGCGGCGGTGTGGGAGGCCGCGGGCGTAGTCCCGGACGCGGTGGTCGGTCATTCCCAGGGTGAGATCGCTGCGGCTGCCGTTGCCGGGATTTTGTCGCTGGAGGATGCGGCGAAGGTGGTGGCTCTGCGGAGCCGGACGCTGCGGGCGTTGGCGGGTCGTGGCGGGATGCTGTCGATCGCCGAGCCGGTGGACGCCGTCCGCGCCCGTATTGCCGCGTTCGGCGGGCGGCTGTCGGTCGCTGCGGTGAACGGACCGTCCGCCACGGTGGTGTCCGGGGACGCCGATGCCCTGCGGGAGCTGGCGGAGTCGTGCGGCGAGCAGGTCCGCCACCGGGTGATCCCGGTGGATTACGCCTCGCACAGCGTCCACGTCGATGAGTTGCGGGATGAGATCGTCTCGGTCTTGGAGGGGATCGAGCCTCGCGAGGCGCGGGTGACGATGGTGTCGGCGATGAGTGGTGCCGTGCTGTCGGGGCCGGAGTTGACGCCGGAGTACTGGTACGCGTCTCTGCGGGAGACCGTCGAGTTCGAACGTGCCGTTCGTGACTTGGCCGGTACGGGGCACGGTGTCTTCATCGAGGCGTCTCCGCATCCGGTGCTCACTCCGGCGATCGCCGAGAGCCTGGAAGAGCAGGCGCCGGTGGTGGTGGGGACGCTGCGGCGGGACGAGGGCGGGGCAGATCGGTTGCTGGCCTCGTTGGCCGAGGCGTATGTCCAGGGCGCCCCCGTGGACTGGGCGAGCGTTCTGGACGGGGGCTGCATCGTTGATCTTCCGACGTATGCGTTTCAGCATCGGCACTACTGGCCGGAGCCGGGCGGCGAGGGTGCCGGTGGGGCGGTGGTTTCCGGTGCGGAGGCGAGTTTCTGGTCTGCGGTCGACAGTGGTGATTCGGCGGCTTTGGTGGAGTTGCTGGGGGCGGATCCGGGTGATGCGGCGCTGGCGGCGTTGAGCGGTTGGCGGCGTCGTGAGCAGGCCGATTCGGCGGTTGCCGGTTGGCGCTACCGGGTGTCGTGGGTTCCGGTCGCCGAGTCGGCTGCCGTCCTGTCCGGAACGTGGTTGGTGGTCGGTGACGGCCCCGACGCCGCGGAGATCACGGAAGCCCTGGAGTCGCGTGGCGCATCGGTGCTCCAGACGTCCCTGGAGAGTGTGGGCGAGTTCGCGTCCGTGGAGCTGAGCGGTGTGGTGTCGCTGCTGGCGTTGGACGGTTCGGTGCGCGGTGGTGTGCCGGTCGGGCTGGAAGGCACGGTCGAGCTGGTTCGGCGGTTGGGCCGGTCTGGGGTTTCTGCTCCGTTGTGGGTGTTGACGCGGGGTGCGGTGTGCGCGGTTGCGGGTGATGGTGCGGATCCGGTGCGTGCGCAGGTGTGGGGTCTGGGTGTAGTTGCGGGTTTGGAGCTGGCCGGCCGGTGGGGCGGTCTGGTGGATCTGCCGACGCAGTTGGACGGGCGTGCCGCAGGCCGTTTGGCGGGGGTTCTGGCGTCCGGTGGCGAGGACCAGGTCGCGGTGC
>NZ_QHJN01000184.1:0-14416 GCF_003947565.1 Actinomadura sp. WAC 06369
GTTCGAGGCGCCGCCGGGGCGGGGGGCGGAGGCCGCGCGGACGGTCGTGGACCTGCCCGTGCCGGAGGCGTACCGCGGGGAGGTGTCCGAGGGCGAGGGCGGGCTCGTCCGGTTCGTCGGGTACGAGCCGGTCGGGGACGTCACGCGGCAGGACGTGCCGCAGGTCGCGGGGGCGCCGGAGGACGAGCGGTCGGGGCGGCGCGCGTGGCCGTGGGTGCTGGTCGCGGCGCTCGTGGCGGTGCTGGCGGTCGTGACGGCGCAGCTGCTGCGGCCGGTGCCGGAGCCGGAGCTGCGGCTGACGATCGCGGCGGAGCACACGTTCCCGGGCGCGGCGCCGCGGTTGCCGTGGCCGGGGTCGGGGCAGTCGGCGGTGTTCGTCGAGGGGCTCGGGACGATGGGGGCGTCCGGGAACGCGGTGCCCGCGCCGACGGCGAGCGTCGCGAAGGTGATGACGGCGTACGTGTACCTGCGGGACCATCCGCTGCGGCCGGGTGAGCCGGGGCCCACGCTGGCGGTGTCGCCGGAGGGGGTCGCGGAGATGCCGATGCGGCGGCAGCGGGGCGAGTCGCTGCTGGGGATCACGCAGGGGCAGCGGCTGACGCAGCGGAAGGCGCTCGAGGCGCTGATGGTCGTCTCCGCGAACGATGTGGCGCACGAGCTGGCGAAGTGGGACGCGGGCAGCGTGCAGGCGTTCGTGGCGAAGATGAACGCGGCGGCTCGCGAGCTGGGGATGGCGAACACGACGTACACCGACCCCAGCGGCTACGACTCGGGGACGGTGAGCACCGCGGCGGACCAGGTGAAGCTGCTGCGGGCCGCGATGGCCCTCCCGGCGTTCGCGGAGATCGTGAACCAGCGGACGTTCGAGCCCGCGGACGGCGGCGCGGCGCGGCCGAACGGGAACTTCCTGCTCGGGCAGTTCGGGGTCGTCGGGGGCAAGACGGGGTTCACGGACGCGGCGGGCGGGAACTTCGTGTTCGCGGCGCGCAAGGACGTGGCGGGGGTCCCGACGCTGATCGTCGGTGCGGTGATGGGGCAGCGGACGGCGAGCGCGGCGGGGGCGGTGTCGGCGGCCGGTGAGCTGGTGCGGGCGGCCGAGGGCGCGTTGACGTCGGCGACGCTGGCGCAGGCGGGCGAGCGGGTCGCGGTGGTCGACGACGGGCTCGGCGGGACGACGCCGGTGCGGGCGGCGTCCGCGGTGACGGTCGTGGGGTGGCCGGGGCTGACGGTGGGCGTCGCCGCCGAGGGCGATCCGCCCGCGGAGGCCGCGGCGGGCGAGGAGACGGGCGCGCTGACGGCGGGCGCGGCGCGGGTGCCGCTGCGGTTCGGGGACGCCTACGGCGGCCCGGCGCTGCTGGACCGGCTGACGAGGCTGGGGTAGCCGGGCCGTCAGGCGCGGTGGACGGAGAAGCGGGTGAAGAGCGCGGCGAAGGCGGCGCCGTCGGTCTCGACGGTGAGTCCGGAGACCCCGGCGGGGAGGGGGTCGGGGTCCACGACGTCGAGGGTCTTGACGCCGTCCACCCAGAAGACGAGCCGCACGCCGCCCTCGACGGTCTTGCACAGCGCCTTGAGTTCGTGGTCGGCGCGGTCCTTCGGCTGGACGCGCGCCGAGCCGAGCGACGTGGTCTCCGTGCCGTACCGGTCGATCTCCGTCCTGCCGTCGCGCGACATCATGAATCCGTAGCCGACGGTGGAGGAGGCGTCGGCGTCGTTGCGGCACGTGACGCCGACCTCGGAGGCGCCGGGGGCCGCTCCCTGGAAGCCGCCCCGGGCCGTGACGAGCATGTCCGCGAGGGGCGCGTGCTTCGCCTCCACCGTCGACCCGGATTCGGCGGCGATGCCGTACCGGTAGCCGGCGGGGACGTACCGGATCTCCTCGTTCTCCATCCATCTGCGGCGGTTCTCGGGGAGTGTCGCCTCGTGGACGAAGTCGCTCTCGTAGATGAGGTTCCGGGACGGCGGCGGGCTGTCGTACGCGTCGGTCGGGGACGCCGGCGGGCTGTCGTAGGCGTCGGTCGCGGTGACCGACGCGCCGCGCGCCCCGGACGCGCCGTCCTCCTCGTTGCCCGCCGCCCGCCAGGCGACCGCGGCGACGAACGCCATCGTGAGGGCCGCCGCGACCGCGACGGCGCCGACGGACGCGAGCACGCCCGGGTGGCGCCAGGCGCGCGGCCGCTCCTGCTCGACGGTGGACGGCGGGGACGGCGGACGCGGCGGCGGGACGAACGACGGGCCCGGCGGCGGCACGGGCGCCGCACCGGTCGGCGGGGCGGGGTGGGCGAACCCGGCCGGCGGACGGGCGTCGCCCGCCGGCGGACGGGCGTCGCCGTCGGGGCTGACGAGCAGGTCGATCAGCTCGCGGGCGGTGGGCCGCCGGGCGGGGTCCTTGGCGAGGCAGCGGGCGATGACGGGGCGCAGCGCGGCGGGCACCCCGTCGAGCCGCGGCTCCGCGTTGGCGATGCGGTTCATCAGCGCGGCGAAGGAGGGGCCGGAGTCGAACGGCGGCGTGCCGGTGGCGGCGTAGACGACGGTGCCCGCCCAGGCGAAGACATCGGACCGCTCGGTCGGCGGCAGCCCGTCGATCCATTCGGGCGCGAAGTAGGCGGGGGTGCCGACCATCTGGGTGTTGGTGTCGGCGTCGATGGCGCGCGCGATGCCGAAGTCGACGACGCGGGGGCCGTCCGGGCCGAGGAGCACGTTGGCCGGTTTCAGGTCGCGGTGGACGATCCCGGCGGAGTGGATCGCGGCGAGCGCGCTGGCGGTGTTGACGGCGAGCCGGACGAGCGCGCCGCCGTGCAGCGGGCCGTGGTCCTGCACCCGCTGCGCCAGTGAGGGGCCGTCGATGTACTCGCTGACGACGTAGGGCCGGTCGCCGCGGGTGGAGGAGTCGAGCACCGCGGCGGTGCAGAAGGGGGCGACGCGGCGGGCGGCCTCCATCTCGCGGAGGAACCGGGTGCGGGCCGCCGGGTCGGACGTCTTGAGCACTTTGACGGCGACGCGCTGCCCGGACTCGTCCTCGCCGAGGTACACCACTCCCTGGCCGCCTTCGCCGAGGCGTCCGGTCAGCCGGTAGGGCCCGAGCGCGGCCGGGTCGTCGGCGCGGAGCGGAGATGCGGCCATGGACACCCTTCCATGCCCCGCGCGCAGGGCGGATCACGACGGCACGACGGACTGCTTACCCGCCCGCATGATGTCACAGCGGTATGCCCGATCGGCCCTATTGCGGACGGCGCGTCCGGTCAGGCGTACAGCGCCGACAGGTAGCGGATCAGGAGGGCCTCCCGGGTGTCCGGGGGGAGCGCGTCGAGGACGGTGTTGACGACGGCCATCCCGCCGGACGGCTCGGCGCCGACGGACGCGAGCAGTTCGGCGAACCCGGCGTCGGTGAGGGCGTCGAGGTCGAGGCCGGCGACGGTTTCGGCGAGCCCGTCGGGGACGGGCGGCGGTCCGGCGGCGCGGGCGGCTTCCGCGGACGCGGCGAGGGCGTCGAGGAGCGCGCCGGTGTCGGACACCCCGGTGATGGTGAAGTGCAGGTTGGCGGGGATGCCGCGGTACGAGAGCTGCGGCTGGAAGAACCAGCCGCGGGCGCGGGCCTCGTCGGCGAGGACGAACACGTCGAGCGCGGGGTCGGTGGAGGCGACGGCGACGAGCGGGACGACCGGCGCGCCGAGCACCCGCAGCCCGTCGGGGAGCCCGGCGGCGAGGCGTTCGGCGGCGTCCATCGCGCGGGCGGCGAGGTCGCGGTAGCCGGCGGCGCCGACGGCGTGGAGGGTGGCCCAGGCGGCGGCGAGCGGGCCCGCGCTCTTGCTGGACTGGACGCCCGAGTTGATGACCGTGTAGCCGGGCCATTCGGCGGACGCGAAGTAGGCGCGGCGGCGCAGCGCCGGGTCGGCGAACAGGACGACGGACGCGCCCTTGGGCGCGTAGCCGTACTTGTGCAGGTCGCACGACAGCGAGGTGACGCCCGGGACGGAGAGGTCGAACGGCGGGACGGGGCGTCCGGTGTCGCGCAGCCACGGCAGCACCCAGCCGCCGACGCAGGCGTCCACGTGGCAGAGGACGCCGGCGGACGCGGCGATCTCCGCGATCTCGGGGACGGGGTCCATGACGCCCTGCGGGTAGGACGGCGCGGACGCGACGGCGAGGACGGTGCGCGGGGTGATCGCGGCGGCGACGGCCGCGGGGTCGGCGCGGAACCCGTCGTCCACGGGGACGGCCACGGCCTCCATGCCGAGGTAGTGCGCGGCCTTGTGGAAGGCGGGGTGCGCGGTGACCGGCAGGACGATCTGCGGCCGTCCCGCGACGGGGCGGGCGTCGCGCGCGGCCTTCACCGCGAGCATGATCGATTCGGTGCCGCCGCTGGTGAACACGCCGGTGCCGCCGCCGAGCCGGTCGGCGACGGCGCCGACGACCTCGCGTTCGAGGGCGACGATGCTGGGGAACGCGGTCGGGTCGAGGCAGTTGACTTCGAGCATCTCCGCGTAGGCGGCGGCGGCGAGGTCGTGGACGGCGTCGCGTCCGGTGTCGTAGACGTACGCGGTGACCTTGCCGCCGCGGACGGGCAGGTCGGCGCCGCGGAGGGCGGCGAGCCGGTCGAGCAGGTCGGCGGCGGGGCGGCCGTCCTCAGGCAGGGTCATCGGGGGTCCTCGGTGCGTGGGCGGCGGCGAGCCGCCGGTAGGCGAGCAGCGGGGGGACGCTGAGCAGGAGCAGGGCGGCGGGGACGAGCGTGAACCCGGCGGCGACGCCGGTGAGCGCGGTGTCCGGCTGGACGGCCGCGGTGTCGAAGTCGGACGAGCGGAACGAGCAGGCGGCGAGGATCAGCGCGAACACGCCGGGGCCGAGGGCGAGCGCGCCGGTCTCGGCGGCCGTCCATAGGCCGGTGAACGCGCCCGACTGGGCGTGCCCGGTGCGTCCGGCGTCGGCGTGGACGGTCTCGGGCAGCAGCGCGAGCGGCAGGAACTGCGTCGCCGCGTAGCAGACGCCGACGGCGGCGCTGAGCGCGAGCACCGCGGCCGTCGACGCGATCAGCGGGAAGAGCGCGGCGACGAGGGCGGCGAACGCGGTGAGCGCGGCGGCGTAGCAGGGCACGGCCCCGTACCGGCGCGCGAGCGCCCGCCACATCGGCACCGCGAACGCGCTCGGCGCGACCATGCAGACGAACATCGCGGAGGTGAGGGCGTAGTCGTCCAGCCGGTAGGCCGCGACGTAGGGGGCGCCCGCGAGCATGATCGCGACCGCGAGGGTGTGCAGGACGTACGCGGCGAGCAGGGCGAAGAACGGGCGGTTGCCGCGGGCGGTGCGGAGCGCGGCGCGGAGGCCGAGCGCGTGCGGGCCGGGGCTGGACGGGATCCAGCGGGTGGCGAGGGCGCTGCCGAGCAGGGCGGCGGCCATGACGGCGCCGACGGCGAGCCCCATCAGGGCGTGCCCGGCGCGGCCGCCGCCCGCCGCGTCGGTGACGGCGGGGGCGACGCCGCCCGCGACGAGGATGCCGAGGGTGAGGCAGACGACGCGCCAGGCCATCGCGCGGCCGCGTTCGGCGGGGTCGGCCGAGATCTCGGCGGGCAGCGCGACGTACGGGACCTGGAAGCAGGCGAAGGCGCTCGCGGCGAGGAGGAACGCGAGGCCCGTCCAGGCGGCGGCGAACCCGGGCGAGTCCACCGGGACGGCGAACATCGCGGCGAACAGGACGGGCAGGGTGCAGGCGCCGGCGAGGAGCAGCCGGGTGCGGCGCCCCGTCCGGACGGCTTCGCGGTCGCTGGCGGCGCCGACGACGGGGTTCAGCAGGACGTCCCACGCCTTCGGCAGGACGAGGACGGCGCCCGCGACGGCCGCGCCGACGCCGAGGACGTCGGTGAGGTAGTAGAGCAGGAGCAGCCCGGGGACGGCCGAGAACACGCCCGTGCCGACCGACCCGACGCCGTAGCCGAACAGGCGCGCGCGTGTCAGCGGGGCCGAGGCCGCCGTCGTCGCCGGGGCGCTCACCGCGCGCCCTCGGGGAGCCCCAGGGAGGCGGTGACGAGCCGGTGGAGGTGGGCGCGGAACCGCGCGAGTTCGGCGGGGTCGTCCATGCCGCGGCGGCGGCCGTCCGCGTCGAGGGCGCCGCCGCGCGCGAACCCGTGCGTCGCCCAGATGACCGTCCAGACGGCGTACTCGACGTCCGCGCCGTCGTCGGCGAACGGGCGGACGGCGCTCACGACGAGGTCCACGAGCGGCCGGACGTAGAGGTTCTCGAGGTGCGCGACGTCGGCGGCGTCCGACAGCCAGCGGTGCATCCACAGCGCCGGTACCGCGGGGTTCGCCGCGCAGAAGTCGATGTACCGGTCGACGAGCGCGAGCAGCGCCGCCCCGCCCGGGCCGCGGGGCGGCGGGTCGCCGAGGAGGTCGGCGACGGCCGCCTCCAGGGCGGCGCGTTCGGCGCGGTGGGCGCGTTCCATGACAGCCAGGTACAGGTCGCGCTTGCCGCCGGCGTGGTAGGCGACCGTGGCGATGTTGAGCCCGGCCGCCTCGGCGATGAGCCGGGTGGACGTGCCGTCGTAGCCGTGCGCGGCGAACAGCCGGGTGGCGACGTCGAGGATGCGCTCCCGGCCGGAGTCGCTGGTCATGCGCCGACCGTAGACCTCCGGCGCGCCTTGGTCAATCGCTTGATGGAGACGGGGCGGTGAGCCAGACGGTCAGCGCCATCTCCATCTCCAGCCGCGCCTCCGGCTCGTACAGGCGGTCGCCGAACAGCTCCTCGAGCTGGTGCAGCCGGTACCGGACGGTCTGCGGGTGGACGTGCAGGCGGGCGGCGACCTCGGTCGCGTTGAACCCGTTCTGCAGGCACGACAGCAGCGTCCGCATCAGCCGCTCGCGATGCCGGGGCCGGACGGACCGCAGCGGCGCGAGCCGCAGGTCCGCGACGGCCCGCACCAGTTCCTCGTCCTTGAACACCACCAGCGCCGGCATGTGGTCGGCGCACCGGATCAGCCGGTCGGACGGCAGGATGCCGCGGCGCGCGAGCGGCAGCGCCTCCCGCGCCCAGCGCAGCGACTTCGCGGCGTCCTCGGTGCGGACCGTCGGGCCCATCGCGGCCACCCAGTCGCGCAGCGCCGACTCCAGCATCCGGCCCCGCCCCGGCCCCTCGGGGTCCGGCACCAGCAGGCACGGCTCGCGCCGGTTCACGTCGGACAGGACGTCCGGCGGCAGCGACGGGTGCGAGAACGGGTGCCGCCCCCGCTCGTACAGGACGACCGCGGCGACCGTGCGCGGCACCCGCCACTGCGCGAGCCGCGCCAGGTCGGCGACCGCCCGGGACGACGCGGGCGGTTCGGCCAGCAGCATGTCGAGCAGCCGGCGGCGGCGGTGCTCCAGCTCGCCGGCCTCCTGCTCGCGGGCCTTGGTGTAGCCCTCGGTGGCCGCGCGGGCGATCTCGTCCAGGAACGCGAAGATCGCCTCGGCGAGCCTGGCGAGGGTGTGCCGCGACATGTTGTGCTGCTCGGACTCCACCGCCAGCCGCCGCCACGCGACGCGCGCGCCGAGCCGCATCGACGTCTGCAGGATGTCGAGGCTGCGCCCCTCCCGGGCCTCCGCCCAGCCGATCTCCCGGTAGACGGCCGCGACCTGCTCCCACGAGCTGTCCGGGTCCATGATCAGGTCGACGAACTGGCGCAGCGCGCCCTCCACGGCGAGCCGGACGAGCCGCGCGTACTCCTCGTCCTGCGGGCGGGAGTACTCGGGGACCCCGGCCAGGATCTCCTCGATCATCTCCTCGGCCAGGCCGTCCAGGTGCGGCCGGAAGACCTCGGAGAGCTCGCTGGGCACGCCCGCCCACGGCTTGAGCGGCGAACGCTCCTGAAGGGTCGTGGTCACGGTTCCACCTCCCGCCCCCGCGGTGTCCAGGGGACGCTCCGGAAGCTACCGACCACACGCGCAAGGGGCTGTACCGCCGGGAACGCAATGCGCCGCGGCGGTTGTCACTCCGGTGACAATCGGTCCGGCCGCGAAGCCCGGTACGGCCGCGCCGATCGGTCCGCACGCGCTATCCGCCGCGCGCAACCGGCCGCCCGCGACCGGCCGCGCGCTACAGGCCGCCCGTCCCGTTCGCCTCGGCGGGCCGCTCCCCGGCGGCGAGGGCGCCCGCGAGCACGAGCCGTCCGGACGTGCGGACGATCGCCGCGACCTCGTCCGCGGGGCGGTGCAGCGACGCGACGCTGACCAGCGCGGCGAGCAGCACGTGCCCGAGCACGATCTCGACGTCCTCGCGCTGCGGCACCGGGTCGCCGATGGCCGCCGACAGCCGGTCCCGCAGGAACAGGAACACGACGTTGCGGGAGTCGTCGACGCTGGAGTCGTCCGCCGTCACCGCTTGGATGATCGCCGACGTCAGGGTGACGTTGTCGGCCGCGACGCGCACGATCCGCTCCAGCAGGGCGGTGAGCCGCTCGACCGGGGTGTCCCCGACCGCGAGCGCGTCGATGTCGTCGGTGACCCGGTGCGCCCAGGTCGCGGCGACCTCGGTGAGCAGGTGGTCCTTGGTGGCGAAGTAGCGGTAGACGGTGGCGCGCGCGACGCCCGCGCGGTCCGCGACGTCGTGCATGGTGACGGCCGGGTAGCCGCCCTCCACCGCCAGGGTCCACGCCGCGTCGATCAGCCGCTCGCGCCGCGCCTGCTGGTCCTTGGTCAGCGTCCGCGTGACGGTGAACCGCACTTCCGCGCTCACAACGCCTCCTCGCCGAGATCGCCCCCATTGTTCCGCAGATCACGTTCCGCCGCGATCACCGGCCTCCGGTTCGCACCGCCGACCGGGCACCGCACCGCCCCCACCAGCGGAACTCCGCGGCCGACCGGACCGGGAACGGCCGCGGCCGGACGGCGCCCGCGCGCCGCCCGGCCGTCGTCCGGCGTCCGGCGGTCAGTTCCCGCAGCGGAAGACGCCCCACTTCAGGCGGCCGTTCGCGCCGCCGTCGACCCAGTTCCGCAGGCCGGTCTTCATGTGGTCGAGGTAGTCCGCGCTGATCTTCCGGGAGATCTCCGCCTCCCGCGCCTCGGTCTCCCGCAGCACCCGCGCGTAGTGCGTGGCGAGGTGCGGCGTGAGGTCGTCGAACTCGACCGACAGGCCGAGCCGGGCCAGTTCCCGCCGGTAGAAGCCGGGCGAGCCCATCGTGTCGAGGTGGAGCCGGTCCAGGATGGGACGCAGCGCGTCGCGCGAGCAGTCGTCGGCCGCCATCGGGTCGGTGAAGACGAACTCGCCGCCCGGCTTGAGGACCCGGACGATCTCCTCCAGCGCCCGGATGCGGTCGCCGCCGTGCAGCAGCGCGTCCTGCGACCACACGACGTGGAAGGCGTTGTCGTGGAACGGCAGCTCCTCGAACGAGCCGTCGACCACGTCGATCAGGTCGTCGAGGCCCTCCTCCTTGTTCGCCGCGCGGTTGCGCGCGTTCTCGACCTCGCTCAGGTTCAGGCACGTGACCTTGCAGCCGTACGTGCCGGCGAGGTACCTGGCCGAGCCGCCGAACCCGGCGCCGACGTCCAGGACGTGGACGTCCGGTGCCAGCCGCAGGCCCGCCGCCATCCGCTCGACCGTCCGGGCGCTCGCCGCGTCGATGGTGTCGCCGTCCTCGTAGACGCCGACGTGGATGTGCCGCCCGCCCCACACCGAGTGGTAGAAGGCGTCGGCGTCGTCGGAGTTGTAGTAGTCCCGCGCGGTGCTCACCGCGGTCGAGTAGGAGCCGCTCACGTCGTCTTCCCGGTACATTTTCTCCGCCACGTGAATGAAGAAGTCGGGGTCGGCCTCGTGGTAGGTCTTCTGGAAGTCCCCGAACGTGTCGATCCGCTGGAAGCCGACCTCGCGCATGAGCCGCCGCATGTAGTTCTTCCGCAGCGGGAACATGTTGAGGGCGTAGTCGCTCCCGTCCGGGAAGCGGTACCGGAACCGCGCGAGCCCCTCGTCGACGTACTCGGGTTCGGCCGTGACCTCCTCGCCGCAGTAGTAGTACGAGTGCGTGCTGCTGAACCCGTCGTCCAGGATCGAGTCGTAGTTGCGCTGGTCGATGATCAGTACGCCGTCGTGCTTGAGCATCGCGTAGAACTCCGCGAGCGCCTTGCGCCTGTCGCGTTCCGAGAACAGGTGGGTGAAGGAGTTGCCCAGGCAGATGACGGCGTCGAACTCGCCGTGCACGTCCCGGTTCAGGTAGCGCCAGTCCGCCTGCACCACCTTGAGGACGTACTGGCCGTAGGTGAAGCCGTTCTCGAACGCCTTCCGCAGCATCTCCTGGCTGCCGTCGGCGCTGACGGTGTCGAAGCCCTCCTGCACGAGCCGCACCGAGTGGAACCCGGTGCCCGTGGCGACGTCCAGCACCCGCTTGACGCCGCGCGCCTTCAGCTGGTCGATGAAGAAGGTGCCCTCGCTCTCGTAGCGCCTCCTCCAGTCGATGAGTTCGTCCCACTTCTCCACGAAGCCGTGGACGTACTCCTTCTCGTAGTGGTTGGTGTCGCGGACCTCGGTCGGGTTCTCGCCGAAATCTTGACGCTGAATCGGTCTGCCTCCCTGTGCGCACGGCCCCCGATAGGACTCTGAGCGACTCGTCGGACACGTACCGTTGTCACGTTCGGCATGCCGAAGACTCCATTCCGTGACAACCAGCCACGAACGTGACATTCAGGGCGAACGTTAGCCCTGCGCACAGGTTTCTATAAGGGGTTCCCTCGGTACTTTTCGCTAACACGGTGTGTGATCAGCGCAACATCGCCCCCACCGGACGGGCGCCGGGCGCCCCGCCCGTCCCGTCCAGCGGGACCCGGCCGCCGGACGGACGCCGCGTGCTGCACGCTCGCCCACCATGGGCCCCCCACGGGACGAAGCGTCCGACCGCCGGCAGATCCACGACGTCGTCCTGCGCTACTGCCGGGGCATCGACCGGCTCGACTTCGCGCTCGTCCGGTCGGCCTACCACCCGGACGCGATCGACCACCACACCGGCTTCGACGGCACCGTGGACGAGTACCTCGCCTGGGTCGAGCCCCGGCTGCGCGCCCGGCGCGGCGGCACGATGCACATCGTCGCCAACCACCTCGTCGAGCTGCTCGGCGACACCGCGATCAGCGAGACGTACGGGACGTCGGTGCACTGGGGCGAACCCGCCGACGACCCGCGCGCCAACTTCACCAGCGGCGTCCGGTTCGTCGACCACATGGCCCTGCGGGACGGCCGGTGGGCGATCGCCGAGCGGTGGGCCGTCCGGGAGTGGACCCGCTCCGACGCCGGACGCCTGATGCCCCGCGAAGCCCCGGGACCGGCCGGATCCAGGGACGGCGACGACCCCCTGATCCGGCTCCAGCGGAAACTGCACGGAACGGAGACGGACGCGTGAAAGTGGGAATCAGCTCGCCCATCGTGGCGCTCTCCGGCCGGCGCCCGGCCTGGGAGGCCGAGGCGGGGACGGCCGAACTGCTCCGGGTCGCGCAGGCCGCCGACCGGCTCGGCTACACGTTCCTGACGTGCCCCGACCACGTGGCCGTCCCCCCGGGGCTGCCGCGCGGCGAACGCTTCTACGACCCCCTGGCGACGTTCGCCTTCCTGGCGGGCCGGACGCGCCGGATCCGCTTCCTCCCCTACGTGCTCGTCCTGCCCTTCTACCACCCGCTGGAGATCGCCAAGCGGTACGGGACCCTCGACCACCTCAGCGGCGGGCGGCTGACCCTCGCGTTCGGCGTCGGGAACCTGCGGGAGGAGTTCGACCTGCTCGGCGCCCCCTTCGACGACCGCGGGCCGCGCGCCGACGACGCCCTCCGCGCCCTGCGGGCCGCCCTGTCGGGCCGGACCGTGTCGTACGAGGGCCCCTACTACGCGTTCCGCGACATGGTCGTCGACCCGCACGCCGCGCAGCCGCGCGTCCCGCTGTGGGTCGGCGGCCACAGCGACCGGGCCCTGCGCCGCGCCGTCGCCCTCGGGGACGGCTGGTGCCCGGCGCCGCGGTCGTTCGGCGGCCCCGCCCCCGAGGAGATGCGCCGGATGCTCGACCGGCACGAGGCGCCCGAGGGGTTCGACGCCGTCCTGACCCCCGGCGAACGCCTCGACCCCGCCGGCGCCCCGGGCCGGGTCGGCGAGGTCATCGCCGAGGCCGCGGAGGCGGGCGCGACCCACATCAACCTCACGGTCCGGCACGAGTCCCTGGCGCACTACCTCGAGCAGCTGGAGGCGTTCGCCGAGGCGGCGGGCCTCGACATCGAGCCGTAGGGCCCGGCCTTCAGCGGGACGAACCGACCCGCCGGCGCAGCCCGGTGACCAGCGAACCACCGAACGCGAACGTGTAGATCGCGAACATGAGGCCGAGCAGCCCGCAGAAGAGGTCGACGAACACGAGCGCGACGATCAGGCCGCCCGCGCCCGCCGTCCGCCCGTACGCCTTGTCCGGCTCGGTCCGCAGCAGGCTGTCGTAGCCGGGGACGAACCGCGCCCGCTCCGTGCGCCCCGCCTCGCAGCGCCCCCGGCCCACGGCCACGGGGATCTCCGTCACCGCCGGACCGCCGCCCGCGGGCACGAACGTCCCGACGCACCGCCGCCCGCTCCCCCGCCCCCCGGCGGGCCTGTCTCCGGTCACGGTCAGCGTGCCCGGCTCCCCCGCCTGTCCGTACACCGCGCCGATGGACCGTCCGTTGTGGGCGGACACCTCGTAGACGATGCTGAAGAAGAACCACACCAGCAGACCGGAGACCAGCAGCCCGGCGACCTTCACCGCGGTTTCGATGATGCGCTCCTCGGCACGAACCCCACGCCGCACGCGGCCGTCCGCCCCTGGGACGCCGCACGTCCGCGGCGGGTTCCCGCGCATGACCCCCGCGTCGCCGGGCAGGAATCGGGCCTATGAGCGATGCCGACACCATGGAGGCGACACGGCGGCTGCTCCCGCCGCGGCCAGACAGCCCCGCGCTCGCCCGGCGGTTCGTCCGCGACCGCCTCACCGGCGTGGCCGCCCCCGACACGGTGGACTCGGCCGTGCTCGCGGTCGACGAGCTGGTGACCAACGCGGTGCTCCACGCGCGCACCGAGATCGAGGTGTCGCTCCGCACCGGCGCCGCCGTCCACGCGCGCGTCACCGACCGCGCGCCGCACCGCGGGCTCGTCCCGTGGCGCCGCCACCCCTACACCGACACCGGCCGCGGCCTGTACCTGATCGAACGGCTGACGGACCGGTACGGCGTCGACACCGACGAGCACGGCAAGACGGTGTGGTTCGAGGTCGGCGGCCCCCGCGCGCCCGCGCCGTCCTCCTGGGGGCCTCCCGACCCGCCCGGCGGCGCCCGGCGCACCGTGACGCTCGTCGACGTGCCGTGGGAGCTGTGCATGGCCGCCCGGCAGCACCGCCACGCGGTCCTGCGCGAACTCCTGCTCTCCGCGGCCGCCGGCGACCCCCTCGGCGTCGCCCCGGACGCCCTCCGCACCGCCCACGACGCCAACAACATGCTCAGCGCCTGGCTCGCCGCGGCGGACCGGGACCCCGACGCCGACATCCGCACGCTCGACCTGTCCGTCCCCGCGGACGCCGCGCCGGCGCTCGCCGCCCTCCGCGACGTCCTCGACCGGGCCGACGACGCCACCCGGACCGAGGCCCTGCTCAGCCGCCCGCCGCTCCCCCAGAGCGCCGACCTGAGGCACTGGCTGCTCGACGAACTCATCGGCCGGCTCGACGAGGACCGGCCGCCCACCGCGTGGACCGTCGCGGCCCGCGACCCCACCCCCATGCCGTGGGACGCCGACCAGATCCGGCAGAGCCTGCTCCCGACCGTCGCCACCGACGACCGGCACCGGATCACCGCCGTCAACGAGGCCGCCGCGGACCTCCTCGGCTGGGACGCCGACGAGCTCCTCGGCCGCCGCCTCACCGTCCTCATCCCCGAGCACCTCCGCGACCGGCACGTCGCCGCGTTCACGTCGCTGCTGCTCACCGGGCGCCCCCGCATCCTCGGCCGGGCCGTGCCCCTCCCGGCCCTGCACCGCGACGGCCGCACCGTCCCCGTCCGCCTCCTCATCCAGGGCCAGGAGAAGGACGACGGGCACACCGTCTTCGTCGCCCAGCTCTTCCCCCGGACCGCCGCGCCCCTGCCCGAGGCCCCCGAACCCGGCGAGACCCGCTGGCCGGAAGGCCCCCGCGAGCCCGTACGCCGGGGCCGCCGTCCGAGCATGGACCTGTCCCCCCTCGAACGGCTGTCCCTCCTCACCGACTGCGAACGCGCGCTGAGCAGCGCCCAGGACCTCACCCAGGGCCTCCGCCAGGTCGGCCGCGCGCTCACCCGGCGGCTGGTCGACTGGTGCGCGATCGACCTCCTCGACGAGCAAGGCGAGGTCGAACGCGTCATCGTCGTCCACCACGACCCGGACCTGCCGTCCCCCGCCGTCTACGAGGGCCGCTTCCCCCCGCTCACCCAGGCCGCCCGCGGC
>NZ_QHJN01000185.1:0-14310 GCF_003947565.1 Actinomadura sp. WAC 06369
GCCGCCCCCCGTCGGCCCGCGCCGCCGCCGAGCACGCCGCGACCCGCCCGCCGGAGGCCACCGCGCCCGGCCCGGCCGCGGCGGTCCCGGCCGCCGGCACCGGGCAGCCCGGGGGCCGGGGGCGGGGGGCGCGGGCGGGCCGCGGCGGGGGGGCGGGCTCGACGCGGCCGCGCCGGGCGCGGGGGGCTCGGGCGGGGCGGGCGGGCCGGGCGCGGGGGGGGGGGCGGGCGGGCGGGTCGCGGCGTGCTCGGCGGCGGCGCGGGCCGACGGGGTGCGGCGGGGGCAGGCGCTGCGGGACGCGCAGCGGCGGTGCCCGGGGCTGGCCGTGCGGGACCGGGACGCCGACGCCGAGGGGCGGGCGTTCGAGGCGGTCGTCGCGGCCGTCGCGGAGCTGACGCCCAAGGTCGAGGTGGTGCGGCCGGGGATGCTGGCGGTGCCGGTCCGGGGCGCGGCGCGGTTCCACGGCGGCGAGGAGGCGCTGCGGGTGCTGCTGCAGGACGCCGTGGTCGAGGCCGGGTACGACTGCGGGGTCGGGATCGCCGACGGGCTGTTCGCCGCCGAGCTGGCGGCGCGGGCCGGGGACGGCGGGGTGGTGGTGCCGGAGGGCGGCGCGGCGGAGTTCCTGGCGCCGTACTCGCCGGTGGTGCTGGGCCGTCCCGAGCTGGCGGAGCTGCTGTGGCGGCTCGGTATCCGGACGCTCGGGGCGTTCGCGGCGCTGCCCGCGGGGCGGGTCGCGGCGCGGTTCGGGGCGGACGGGGCGCTGGCGCACCGGCTCGCGCGGGGCGAGGAGCCGCGGCCGCTCGCCGCCGTGGCCGGCGCCGCCGACCTGGCGGCGCACACGGTGTTCGACCCGCCCGCGGAACGGGCCGACCAGGTGGTGTTCACCGCGAAGCGGCTGGCGGACGAGCTGCACGCGGGGCTCGCGGCGGCGGGCGCGGCGTGCGTCCGGCTGGAGGTCGCGGTGGAGTTCGCGGACGGGCGGGAGTCGCGGCGGCTGTGGCGGCACGACGGGCTGCTGTCGGCGCTCGCGGTCGCCGACCGGGTGCGGTGGCAGCTCGCGGCGTGGCGGCCCGAGGAGGACGGCGCGGTGTGGGGCGGGGTGGTGCGGCTCGACCTCGCGCCCGACCAGCTCGTCCCCGACACCGGGCGGCAGGAGGCGCTGTGGGGCCGGGTGACCGACCCGGTGGCGCGGGCCGCGGACCGGGTGCAGGCGCTGCTCGGGCACCGGGCCGTCACCCGCCCGGTGCTGACCGGCGGGCGCGGGCCCGGCGAGCAGGTCGTGAAGGTGCCGGTCGGGGACCTGCCGCCGGACGACCGGGACGGCCCGTGGCCCGGGCGGCTCGGGGCGCCCGCGCCGGCGGTCGTCCCGGCCGCGCCGGTGCCCGTCCGGCTGGTGGACGCGGCCGGGGCGGACGTGGCGGTGTCGGCGCGCCGCACGGTGTCGGCGCCGCCCGCCGCGCTCGTCGTCGGGGGCGCCCCGGCGGCGGTCGTCGCGTGGGCGGGGCCGTGGCCCGCGGACGAGCGGTGGTGGGACCCCGAGCGGGCGCGGCGCCGGGCGCGCCTGCAGGTCGTGACCGAGGACGGCGCCGCGTACCTCGTCGCCGTCGAGGGCGGCCGCTGGCACGTCGAGGCCGCATATGACTAGGCCGCGGATGACCAGGCCGCGGATGACCGGAGGGCGCGGATGACCGGCTGGTACAACCCGCCGGTGCCGTGGCGGGAGCTGGAGGAGCGGCTGTCGTGGCGGCCGGCGGCGCCGCGGCCCGCCGAGCCCGCGCCGGCACCGGCCGTCCCGCGCCGGGCCGAGGGCGGGGTGCCGTGGGCGGAGCTGCACTGCCACTCGTCGTTCTCCTTCCTGGACGGCGCGAACGACCCGGCGGCGCTGGTCGCGGAGGCGGCGCGGCTGGGGGTCGAGGCCATGGCGGTCACCGACCACGACGGGATGTACGGGGCGGTGGCGTTCGCGCGGGCCGCGCGGGAGGCGGGGGTGGCGACGGTGTTCGGCGCCGAGCTGACCCTCGGGTCGCCGGGCCCGCGCGCGGGGGCCCCGGATCCGGCGGGGCGGCACCTGCTGGTGCTCGCGCGGAACCCCGACGGGTACGCGCGGCTGTGCTCGACGATCACCCGCGCGCAGCTCGCGGGCGGCCGCAAGGGGCGCCCGGTGTACGACGAGGACGCGCTCGCCGGGGCCCACGGGGGCGCGTGGGCGGTGCTGACCGGGTGCCGCAAGGGCCCGGTCCCGGCGGCGCTCGCGGCGGGCGGCCCGGCGGCGGCCGAGGCGGAGCTGCGGCGGCTCGCCGCGGTGTTCGGGCGGGAGAACGTGTTCGCCGAGCTGATCGACCACGGGATGCCGGACGACGACGAGCGCAACGACGTCCTCGCGGAGCTCGCGGCGCGCGTCGGGGTGGGCGTGGTGGCGTCCGGCAACGTGCACCACGCGGCGCCGGGCGCGGACGCGCGGCTCGCGCAGGCGCTCGCGGCCGTCCGGTCCCGGCGGAGCCTGGACGCCATGGAGGGGTGGCTCGCGGCGTCCGGCGCGGCGCACGTGCGGAGCGGGGCGGAGATGGCGGCGCGGCTGGCGCGGTTCCCGGGCGTCCGGGAGCGGACGGTCGAGCTGGCGCGGGCGTGCGCGTTCGACTTCGCGGTGGTGGCGCCCAGCCTGCCCGCGTGGCCGGTGCCGGAGGGGCACACGGAGGCGAGCTGGCTGCGGCGGCTCGCGACGGACGGGGCGCGGGAGCGGTACGGGCCGCCGGAGGCGGAGCGGGTGCCGGGCGCGCACGCGCAGATCGCGCGGGAGCTGGACGTCATCGAGGGGCTCGGGTTCCCCGGGTACTTCCTGATCGTCCACGACATCGTGGAGTTCTGCCGGAGCCGCGGCATCCTGTGCCAGGGGCGGGGCTCGGCGGCGAACTCGGCGGTCTGCTACGCGCTCGGGATCACCGGGGTGGACGCGGTCCGGCACGAGCTGCTGTTCGAGCGGTTCCTGTCGCCGGGGCGGGACGGGCCGCCGGACATCGACCTCGACATCGAGCACCGGCGCCGCGAGGAGGTCATCCAGTACGTCTACGGGAAGTACGGGCGGGAGTGCACGGCGCAGGTCGCGAACGTCATCAGCTACCGGCCGCGCATGGCGGTGCGGGACGCGGCGCGCGCGCTGGGGTTCTCCCCCGGGCAGCAGGACGCGTGGTCGAAGAGCGTCGATCCGCGCGACCCGGTCGGGACGGAGAACCGCATCCCGGCGCCCGTCCGGGAGCTCGCGGGGCGGATGCTGTCGCTCCCCCGGCACCTGGGCGTCCACTCGGGCGGCATGGTGATCGCGGACCGTCCGGTCGGGGAGGTGTGCCCGATCGAGTGGGCGACGATGCCGGGCCGCAGCGTCCTGCAGTGGGACAAGGACGACTGCGCCGCCGCGGGCCTCGTGAAGTTCGACCTGCTGGGGCTCGGCATGCTGTCGGCGCTGCACGACGCGTTCGACCTCGTCGCCGCGCACCACGGCCGCCGGTACGACCTGCAGTCCCTTCCCGCCGAGGACCCGGCCGTGTACGACATGCTGTGCGACGCCGACTCGGTCGGGGTGTTCCAGGTGGAGTCGCGGGCGCAGATGGCGACGCTGCCCCGCCTGCGCCCCCGCCGGTTCTACGACCTGGTCGTCGAGGTGGCGCTGATCCGCCCGGGGCCGATCCAGGGCGGGTCCGTCCACCCGTACCTGCGCCGCCGCAAGGGCGAGGAGCCGGCGACGTGCCCGCACCCGCTGATGGAGAAGGCCCTCGCGCGCACACTGGGCGTCCCGCTGTTCCAGGAGCAGATGATGCAGCTCGCGGTGGACTGCGCGGGGTTCACCCCGCAGGAGTCCGACGAGCTGCGGCAGGCGATGGGCGCGAAGCGCGCGCCGGAGCGGGTCGAGCGGCTGCGGCGGCGCCTCCTGGACGGCATGGCCGCGCGCGGCGTCCCGCCGGACGTCGCCGAGGACGTCTACGAGAAGATCCTCGGTTTCACCGGCTACGGGTTCCCCGAGTCGCACGCGCAGAGCTTCGCGCACCTGGTGTACGCGAGCGCCTACCTCAAGCGCCGCTACCCGGCGGCGTTCACGGCGGCGCTGCTGCGCAACCAGCCGATGGGGTTCTACTCCTCGAACAGCCTCCTGGCGGACGTCCGGCGGCACGGCGTCGAGGTGCGGGGCGTGGACGTCAACATCAGCGGCGTCCACCCGACGCTGGAGGAGCCCGTGGAGGTCCGGTCGGCGCACCCGCACGCGCCGGACGAGCCGCAGCCCGCGATCCGGCTCGGCCTGGACGGCGTCCGCAACCTCGGCACGGAGGCGGCGGAGGCGATCGCGGCGGGCCGCCCCTACGCGGGCATGGAGGACCTGGCGCGGCGCGTCCCGCTGTCGCCGGGGGCGCTCGAGGCGCTCGCGACGGCCGGGGCGTTCGGCTGCTTCGGGCTGTCGCGGCGGGAGGCGCTGTGGGCGGCGGGCGCCCTGGCCGGCGCGGGCCCCGGGCAGCTCGCGGGGGTCGCGCCCGGCACCGACGCGCCCGCGCTGCCCGCGATGACCCCTGTCGAGGAGACCCTCGCGGACCTGTGGGCCACCGGCGTGTCCGGCACGCACCCGGTCGCGCACGTCCGGGAGGCCCTGGACGAGCTGGGCGCGCTGCCGGCCGGACGGCTCGCCGACGTCCGCGCCGAGACGAACGTGCTGGTCGCGGGGCTCGTCACGCACCGGCAGCGGCCGCCGACCGCCGGCGGCATCGTGTTCCTCAGCCTGGAGGACGAGACCGGCATCGCGAACGTGATCTGCCCGCCGCCGGTGTTCGAGCGGCACCGCGGCCTCGCGGTCGACGCGCAGGCGCTGCTGGTGAGCGGCCGGCTGGAGCGCGCCGACGGCGTGACGAACGTCCGCGCGCACCGGCTGCGGCGGCTGCCCGTCGCGGGCCGCGTCCGCACCCGCGACTTCCGCTGACCCGCCCGCGGAAAGGCCGTGCCGAAGGGCGCGATACGGCGTCGGCCGGGTCCGGCCTCACGACTTCCGCTTGAATATCGGTCATGCCAGGGTGGAGCGCGGAACCGGCCGCTCTGTGCCAAAGTCATCACGTTGCGTGCAGGCGGAGAAAGGTCGGATGCGGATGGCGAGTCAGGGTCCTCGGCCTCCGGCGCCCGATCCCGCCGATCCCGAACGGGTCGGCCCGTACCGGATCGAGTCGCGGATCGGGCGGGGCGGGATGGGGGCGGTCTACCTCGGGCGCGCACCGGACGGGCGGCCCGTCGCGGTCAAGGTCGTCCGCCCGGACCTCGCCGACGACCCGCGCTTCCTCGCGCGGTTCCGCGGCGAGGCCGCCAACGCCGCCCGCGTCGCCTCGTTCTGCACCGCGCAGGTCCTCGACCACGGCGCCGGGGACGGCGTCGCCTACCTGGTCACCGAGTACATCGAGGGCCCGACGCTGCGCGAGCGGATCGCCTCGGACGGGCCGCTGAGCCCCGCGATGCTGCACGGCGTCGCGATCGGCGTCGCCGCCGCGCTCGTCGCGATCCACCGCGCCGGGCTCGTCCACCGCGACCTCAAGCCCGGCAACGTCCTGCTGTCGATCACCGGGCCGCGCGTCATCGACTTCGGCATCGCCCGCGCCCTCGACGAGACCGACCACCACACCGGCACGGGGCAGCTCATCGGGACGCCCGGGTGGATCGCCCCCGAGCAGATCACCGGACGGGAGGTCACCCCCGCGGCGGACGTGTTCGCGTGGGGCTGCCTCGTCGCGTACGCGGCCACCGGCGGCAACCCGTTCGGGCGCGGATCGTTCGAGCTGCTGTCCGCGCGCGTGCTGCACGCCGAGCCGACGCTCGGGAACCTGCCGGACCCGCTCGGCGGGCTCGTCCGCGCCGCGCTGAGCAAGGAGCCCGCGCACCGGCCCGCCGCCCGCGACCTGCTGCTGGCGCTCGCCGGGGGCGACACCGACGCGGACGCCGCCACCGCGCTCGACGCGCGCCCGGCGCTCCGGGACGCCCGTCCGGACGTGCCCGCGGACGCGGAGGCGGCGCCGGAGCCGCCGAACACCGCGCTACCGAACACCGCGCTACCGAACACCGGGCTGCCCAACACCGTGCCGCCGACCACCCCGCCGACCCTGCCGTCCGCCGGGGCCGCGGCGACCGGAACGACCGGGACGACCGGGACGACCGGGGGGCACCGGCTGCCCGAGCTGCCGCCGCTCGTCCCGCCCGCGTTCGTCCCGCCGCCCGCGGCGCCGCCCGCACCGCCCGAGCCGCCGCGGCGGCGCGGGCGGAAGCTCGCGGTGGCGGCGGCGGTCGCGCTCGTCGCGGCGGTGTCGGCGGTCGGGGTGCTGGAGTGGCGGTCGTCGCTGCCGCCGGACGACCCGCTGCTCGTCGCGGTCGGGCTGGACGAGGGCTGCGCCGACGCGATCGGCCTGCACGTCCCCGGGGCGGACGGCCCGAAGCGGCTCGTGTCCGAGGTGTGGTGCGTCCAGAACCCGCAGTGGTCGCCCGACCGCGCCCGCATCGCCTTCACCCGGTCGGACTCCGCGGGGCACTCGGCGTGGACGATGAACCGCGACGGCACCGGCCTCCGGAAGGTCGTCGACATGGCGGGTCCCGCCACGTCGTGGACCCCGGACGGCGCCGGGCTGACCTACGTCGGCGAGCGGGACGGCCGCGAGGGCGTCTTCACCGCCGCCGCGGCGACCGGGAAGATCGAGCAGGTCGCGACGGTGCGGAAGGGCGACGCGCGGTTCCACGACCCGGCGTGGTCGTCCACGGGGCTGCTGGCGTTCTCCTACCGCGAGGACGACGGCCCCCCGCGCCTCCACATCGTCGACCCGGCCGCGCCGGAGGAGTGGCGCGCGGTGACGCCCGACGGGGTGGACGCCCGCGCGCCGTCCTGGTCGCCGGACGGCTCGACGATCGCCTACACCGCCCTGGAGCCCGGGATGCGGGACGGCGGCCCGGAGAACCGCGACATCTGGCTCATCAGCGCGAAGGGGTCGCCGAACCGCCGCGAGCTGGACGTGCCGGGGAGCGCCGTCCACCCCACGTGGTCGCCCGACGGCAGGTGGATCTGCTACGTCCACGACGGGGAGGACGTCCGGGCGGCGCGGACGAACGGCGACGACGACCGCTCGCTGGCCCCCGAGGGCGACTCCGGGACGATCACCATGCCCGACTGGTCGTGACGCCCGTCAGGCGGTGAGGGCGTCGAGGCGCTCCAGGATGACGCCCTCGCGGAGCGCCCACGGGCACACCTCGAGCTCGGTGAGGCCGAACAGGTCCATGGCGGCGTCGGCGACGACGGCGCCCGCGGCGAGCTGCGGGGCGCGCCGCTCGGACACGCCGGGCAGTTCGGCGCGCTCGGCCGCGGGCATCTTCGCGAGCCGCTCGGCCCACTCGGTGACGTCGGCGCCGCCGAGCACCCGCCGCTGGAACGGTCCCTCGGACGTCGGCGCGGCGCCGCCGATGCGGGCGAGCTGCTTGAACGTCTTGGACGTCGCGACGGCGTGGTCGGGCGGCCCGTAGCGGGCGACGTCGCCGACGTGCCGGGCGATCTCCGCGCGGACGTGCCGGCGCAGCTTGCGCACCTCGTCGGGGGGCGGCGGGTCGCCGGTGAACCAGTCGCGGGTGAGGCGGCCCGCGCCGAGCGGCAGCGAGAACGCGGCGTCGGGCTCCTCGTCGATCCCGACGGCGATCTCCAGGGAGCCGCCGCCGATGTCGACGACCAGCAGCCGCCCCGAGGACCAGCCGAACCACCGGCGGACGGCGAGGAACGTCAGCCGCGCCTCGTCCTCGCCGGACAGCGACTCGATGCCGACCGCCTTCTCCTCCCGGATGCGGGCCAGCACCTCCTCGCCGTTCGCGGCGTCGCGGACGGCCGAGGTGGCGAACGCGACGAGGTCCTCGACGCCCTTGTCCTCGGCGATCTGCAGCGCCTCGTCGACGAACTCGCGCAGCAGCTTCTCGCCCTCTTTGGAGAGCCGGTCGCCCTCCTCCAGATGTGCGGCGAGCCGCAGTTCCGCCTTGTGGGAGTATGCGGGAAGCGGGCGCGCCCCCCGGTGGGCGTCCACCACCAGCAGGTGGACGGTGTTCGAGCCCACGTCCAGCACGCCGAGTCTCATGCCCCCGAAAATATCGGACACCGTCCGGCACGAACCGGCGGAGGGCGGACAAAGCGCGTACGAAAAGGGATGGAAGTCCCTAGCCGATAGGCTGGCGACCATGGCGGAACGGGAATGGCGGGTGCCCGTGGCGCAGGCGGCGGCGAAGTGGGCCGCGGCCGTCGCCGTCGCCGCCCTGGCCGCCGTGTCGGCCGACGACCGCCAGTTCCTGCTGCTCGCCGCCGCGGCGGCGGTCGGGCTGGCCGCCCTCGCGCTGCGCGACGTCCTCGCCCCCGTGCGGGTCGCGGCCGACACCGCGGGCGTCACCGTGGTGGCGGGCTACGCGGGGCGGCGGCGGATCCCGTGGGGCGAGGTCGCGGCCGTCCGGGTGGACGAGCGGCGGCGGCTGCTGCTCGGCACCCGGCTGCTGGAGATCGAGACGGCCGACGACCTGCACCTGTTCAGCCGGTTCGACCTGGGCGCCGAGGTCGACGACGTCGCCGCCGCCCTCGGCGCGCTGCGTCAGGGCAGCTCGTCCGGGGTCGGGTAGGACGGCTGCGCGCCCGGCCGCCGGACCGCTGCGGCGCCCGCCCGCGCGGCGTACGCGGCGGCCTCCCGCAGGCCGTCGCCGCGCGCCAGCCGGAGGCACAGCGCGGCGGTGAACGCGTCGCCCGCGCCGGTGGTGTCCACGGCCTCGACCCGCGGGGACGGGACGGCCGCCGTGCCGGACGCGTCGGCGACCAGCACGCCGTCGGCGCCGAGGGTGACGACGACCGAGCGGGGCCCGCGCTCCAGCAGGGCCCGCGCCATCGCGGCGGGCTCCCCGGGCTCCCCGCCGCCGAGCAGGTACGCCGCCTCGTGCTCGTTGACGACGAGCGGGTCGCACAGGGCGAGCAGGTCGGTCGGGACGGGCGCGGGCGGCGACAGGTTCAGCACGACCCGGCCGCCCGCCTCCGCGGCGGTGCGGGCGGCGGCCTGCACCGCCGGGAGCGGCACCTCGAGCTGGAACGACACGACGGCCGCGCCCGCGATCATGTCGCGGGCGGCGGCGACGTCGGCCGGGGAGACCCGGGCGTTGGCCCCGGGCGACACGATGATGCTGTTGTCGCCGTCCGGGCCGATGGTGATCAGCGCGACGCCGTTCGGGCCGGGCGTCGTGGTGAGGTGGGCGAGGTCGACGCCGTCGGCGGCGAGCGCGTCCCGCAGCAGGCGGCCGTGGCCGTCGTCGCCGACCCGGCCGACGATCCCGGTGCGGGCGCCGAGCCGCGCGGCGGCGACCGCCTGGTTGGCGCCCTTGCCGCCCGGATGGACGGCCAGGTCGGAGCCCAGCACGGTCTCCCCCGGCGCGGGCCGCCGGTCCACGGTGACCACGAGGTCGGCGTTGACCGAGCCGACGACGACGACTTCCCACATCACGGTGCTCCTCCGGGCTCAGTCGGTGACGAACTGCTGCGCGTTCTCACGGGTGGCGATCTTGACGGGCACCGGCGCGTCGGCCGGGACGTCCTCGCCGCCCGCCGCCTTCAGCGCGCTCTCCACGGCCATCTTCCCGAGCAGCCGCGGCTGCTGCGCGACGGTCGCGTTCATGCTGCCGTTCCGCACCGCCTCGATGCCCTCCGGGGTGCCGTCGAACGCGACGACCTTGACGTCGCCGCCCGCCCGGTCGCCGAGCGCCTTGATCGCGCCGAGCGCCATCTCGTCGTTCTCGGCGAACACGCCCGTGATGTCCGGGTGGGACTGGAGCAGGTTCGTCATGACGTTCAGGCCCTTGGTGCGGTCGAAGTCCGCGGGCTGCTTGGCGACGACCTCGATGCCGGGGTGCTCCGCGATGCCCTCGGCGAAGCCCTGCCCGCGCTCGCGGGACGCCGACGTGCCCGGCTGCCCCTGCAGGATCACGATGCGGCCCTCGCCGCCGAGCTGCCGCGCCGTCTCCTCGGCCGCGAGCCTGCCGCCCGCGACGTTGTCGGACGCGACGAGCTGCGCGACGTCGGCGCCGTTGACCGTCCGGTCCGCGGCGATCACCGGGATGCCGGCCCGGTTCGCGGCCTGTGCCGCGGGCGCGGCGGCGTCGGAGTCGACCGGGTTGACGATGATCGCCTCCATGCCCTGGCTCGCGTAGTTCTGCACCTGGTTGACCTGCTGCGACGCGTCGTTCTGCGCGTCCGAGACGGTCAGGTCGACACCGAGCCGCTTCGCCTCGGCCTGCGCGCCGTCGCGGAACTGCACGAAGAACGGGTTGTTGAGGGTGGAGACCGAAAGCCCGATCTTGGTGCCGCCCCCGGCGGCTCCGCCGCCGTTGCCGCCGGTCAGGGCGAGGCCGGCGGAGAGCGCGACGATCACCGCGACGGCCGCGCCGCCGCCCGCCCAGAACGTCCGGGGGCCGAACTTCACGCCCCGGCGCCGGACGGTGTCCAGCAGCACGGCGAGCGCGATGACGACGCCGATGACGACCTGCTGCCAGAACGCCGACACCGACAGGAGGTTCAGGCCGTTGCGCAGCACCGCCAGGATGAGCGCGCCGACCAGGGTGCCGAACGCGCGGCCCTTGCCGCCCGACAGGCTCGCGCCGCCGATGACGACCGCCGCGATCGCGTCCAGCTCGTAGCCTTCGGCGGCCTGCGGCTGCGCGGACGCCAGCCGCGACGCGAGGACGATGCCCGCGACGGCCGCGAACGCGCCCGACAGGGCGTAGGTGACGAGCTTCTGCCGGTCGACGCGGATGCCGGACAGCCGCGCGGCCTCCTCGTTGCCGCCGATCGCGTACATCGCGCGGCCGCTGTAGGTGCGGGCGAGGATCAGCGCGGTCAGCAGCCCCATCACGATCATGACGAGGACGGGTACGGGCAGGTACTCGCCGATCGTGTCGCCGAGGCGGGTGACCGCGCCGGGGAACGCGATCGGGCTGCCGTCGGAGATGACCAGGGCGAGGCCCCGGGCGATGCCGAGCATCGCGAGCGTCGCGATGAACGGCGGCAGCTTGCCGTAGGTGATCAGCACCCCGTTGACGAGCCCGGCCGCGAGCCCCGCCGCGACCGCGAGCACGAGCGCGACCGGCCACGGCATGCCCTGCCCGGTGGCCGTCCAGGCCAGGACCACCGCCGACAGCGCGGCGACCGAGCCGACCGACAGGTCGATCCCGGCGGTGACGATCACGAACGTGGCGCCGAACGCCAGGATCGCGACGACCGCGGCCTGGACGCCCACGTTCAGCAGGTTCGTCACCGTGAGGAAGTCGTCGGAGGCGACGGCGAGGGCCAGCACCAGGATCACCAGGCCGGCCAGCGCGCCGTTCTCGCCCAGCAGCCGCGCGGCGGTGCGCAGCGCGCCGCCGTCCCGCTCTCCCTCCGGCCGCTTGCGCAAGGTTTCAGTGGACATCGCTACTCCCAGACAAGTTCATTCCGCCACGTCGCCCTGGCCCGATACGGCCAGTGCCATGACCGCGTCCTGCGTCGCCTCGCCCGCCGGCAGCTCGCCGGCGATCCCGCCCCGCGCCATCACGAGGATCCGGTCGCTCATCCCCAGCACCTCGGGGAGGTCGCTGGAGATCATCAGCACCGCGTGCCCGGAGGCGGTGAGGTCGTTGACCAGCCGGTAGATCTCGACCTTCGCGCCGACGTCGATGCCGCGCGTCGGCTCGTCCAGGATCAGGACCTTCGCGTCAGCCAGCAGCCACTTGCCGATCACGACCTTCTGCTGGTTGCCGCCCGACAGGGTGCGGACCTCCTGGGCGAGCCCGCTCATCCGCACGTTGAGCCGCCCCGCGATCTCGCCCGCGCCGCGCCGCTGCCCGGCGCGGTCGACGACGCCGCCGCGGCTGGCGCGGCCCAGCGTGACCAGGCCGAGGTTCTCCTGCACGTCGGCGCCGAGGACGAGCCCCTGCCCCTTGCGGTCCTCGGGGACGAGCCCGAGCCCCGCCCTCATCGCGGCCTGCACGTCGCCGGGCGGCAGCGCGCGGCCGTCCACCCGGACCTCGCCGGCGTCCGGGCGGTCCGCGCCGAAGACCGCGCGGGCGACCTCGGTGCGGCCCGCGCCGACCAGCCCGGCGAGCCCGACGACCTCGCCCGCGCGGACCTCGAACGAGACGTCCCGGAAGACGCCCGCGCGGGTCAGGCCGCGGACCTCGAGCAGGGCCGGGCCCGGCTCGGTGCGCTCGCGCGGGTACTGCGCGTCGATCGGGCGGCCGACCATCAGCCGGACGAGCTCGTCCTCGGGGGTGTCGGCGGGCACCTCGGCGACCGAGCGGCCGTCCCGCAGGACGGTCACGCGGTCGCCGATCCGGGGGATCTCCTCCAGGTGGTGCGTGATGAAGATGACCGCCACGCCCTCGTCGCGGAGCCGGGCGACGATCTCGAACAGCCGGTCGACCTCGCCGGTGGTGAGGACGGCCGTCGGCTCGTCCATGATCAGCACTCGGGCGTCCTGGCCCAGCGCCTTCGCGATCTCCACCATCTGGCTGCGGGCGATACCGAGCCCCGCCATCCGGTCGGTCGGCTCCGCGGCGACGCCCACGCGCGCCAGCAGGTCGCGGGCGGCGGCGTTCATCGCGCGCCGGTCGACGAGCCCGAAGCGGCGCGGCGGCCGGCCGAGGAAGAGGTTCTCGGCGACCGACAGCTCGGGGACGAGGTTGAACTCCTGGTAGATGGTCGCGATGCCGAGGTCCTCGGCGTCCTGCGCGGAGCGGATCCGCACCGGCCGGCCGTCCACCTCGATCGCGCCCTCGTCGGGCCGGTGCGCGCCGGACAGCGTCTTGATCAGCGTGCTCTTCCCGGCGCCGTTCTCGCCGAGCAGCACGTGGACCTCGCCGGGGCGCAGCGCGAAGTCCACGCCGTCCAGCGCCACCACGCCGGGGAACGTCTTGCGCAGGCCCCGGACGCGCAGGATCTCACCGTCGTCTGCACTGCTCATCGCGGGCGCCTCCCTTCGGTCTCGTCGGATCCCTGTTCGTGCTCTGCGGCCGGTGCGCCGGGCCCGGCGGGCTCTCCGCAGGAGCGGCGCACCACCAGCCGCGCGTCCAGCACCACCGGCTCCACCGGGCGGCCGTCGATGCGGTCCAGCAGCGCCCGGACCGCGCGGCGGCCGAGGTCCTGCACCGGCTGGCCGATCGCGGTGAGCGGCGGGTCGAGATGGGTGAACCAGGGGACGTCGTCGTAGGACGCCAGCGCGACGTCCCCCGGGATCGCGAGGCCCCGCGCGCGGATCTCGTCCAGCGCGCCGAGGGCCATGAGGTTGTCCCCCGCGAAGATCGCCTCGGGGGGTTCGGGCAGGTCGAGCAGCCGCGCGGCGCCGGCCCGCCCGCTGGCCGCCTGGAAGTCGCCGGCCTGCACGTAGTCGGGGCGGACGGGGAGCCCGCACGCGCGCAGCGCGGCGGTGAACGCCTCCGTGCGCTCCCGGCCGGTCGACAGCAGCGCCGGCCCGGACACGAACGCGATCCGGTGGTGGCCGAGCGCCGCCAGGTGCGCGACCAGCTCGCCGATGGCGGCCGTCCCGTCCGCCCGCACGGTGGGGACGTCCAGGCCCGGGAGCGTCCGGTCGAGGAACACCAGCGGCCCGCCGTCGCGGACGACGTCGCGCACCAGCGGGGTGACCTCGGCCGTCGGGCACAGCAGCAGGCCGTCCACCCGCTGCTCGAGGAGGGTGCGGACGTAGTGGTCCTGGCGTTCGGCCCGCTCGTCGGCGTTGCCGATGACCACCGAGTACCCGGCGGCGCGCGCCTCGTCCTCGACCGCGCGGGCCAGTTCGGTGAAGAACGGGTTGAGGATGTCGCCGATGACCAGGCCGATCGTCCGGGTCGTGTCGGTGCGCAGCGAGCGGGCGACGGCGTTGGGCCGGTAGCCCAGCTCCTCGACGGCCGCCAGCACCCGCGCGCGCGTCTCCGCCGTCACCCGGGCGCTGTCGTTGAGCACCCGGGAGACCGTCGCGACCGACACGCCCGCACGGCGTGCGACGTCCTTGACGCCGGCCATCCCGCCTCCTCGCGCGTTCGACGTGTAATCGTTTTCACGATGGTTCTTGTAAACGTTTACACGACCGGCCGCGTTTCCCGCAAACCGCACGGCCCTCCGGCGGGTCACCGGAGGTGCAGCTCCGCGAGATCGACGACGGCCGCGAGTTCCTCGACCGTCCGGTAATAGCCCCGCCCCACGAGCGCCCCGCCCTTGGTCACCAGCAGGGCGCCGTCCCCCCGGACGCCCATGAACTCCGCCCACACCCGGTG
>NZ_QHJN01000186.1:0-14171 GCF_003947565.1 Actinomadura sp. WAC 06369
CGCCGGGAGCTGGGGAGCGGCGGGAACGGGGGGGAGCGGGATGACGCATGATGTGCGGCTCGTCGTCCCGGCCCTGGCGGCGTGGCTCACCGCCGCGGTGGCCATCGGGTTCGCGCCGGCGGTGTCCTACGCCCTTGCGGCCGGCGCGGCGCTCGCGGCCGTCGCCGTTCTCGTCCCGCGCCGGCCCGGGGCGCGCCCCCTCTTCCTCGGAGCGGTGCTCGCCTGCGCCGCGGCGGCCGCGGCCGGTGTCGCGCTGCGCGCCACCGCGGTCGGCACCGGCCCGGTGCCCGACCTGGCCCGCGCCGGACGCACCGCGACCGCCGAGGCCGTCGTCACCGGCGACCCGCAGGCCACCGGCGGGACACGGCGGACGATCACGATCCGGGCGCGCGTGGAGCGCGTGCGGGGCACCGACGTCCGCGTCCCGGTCCTGCTCATCGTGCACGGCCACCGGCGGCTCGACCTCGTGCCCAGCCAGCGGGTGCGGTTCACCGGCAGGTTCCGCGAGCCCCGCGACGACCGGCTCCTGGCGGCCGTGGTGCTCGTCCGCGGGGCGCCGTCCGTGCTGTCGCCGCCGTCCGGGGTGCAGCGGGCCGCCGAGGTCGTCCGCGCCGAGCTGCGCGCGGCCACGGACGTCCTCCCGCCGGGGCAGCGCGGAGTGCTGCCCGCGATGGTCGTCGGCGACACGTCCCGCATCCCGCCCGACCTCGCCGACGACTTCCGCACGGCCGGTCTCACGCACCTCCTCGTCGTGTCCGGCGCGAACCTCGCGATCGTGATCGGCGCGGTCGTGGGCCTGTGCCGCCTCGTGGGGCTCGGCCGCCGCGCGCCGCCCCTCGCCGTCGTCGCCGTCTGCGCGTTCGTCATCGTGGCGCGGCCGGACCCGAGCGTCCTGCGCGCGGCCGTCATGGGCGTCGTGGGGCTGCTCGCCCTGCTCGCCGGGCGGCGCCGCCAGGGACTGCCCGCCCTCGGCGCCGCGGTGCTGCTGCTCGTCCTGATCGACCCCGCGCTGGCGCGCTCGTACGGGTTCGCGCTGTCGGTCGCGGCGACCGCGGGGCTGCTCGTGCTCGCGCCGCCCTGGCGGGAGCGGCTCGCCCGCCGCCTCCCCGGGCCGCTGGCGGACGCCCTCGCGGTCGCCGCGGCGGCGCAGACGGCCGTCGCCCCGATCCTCGTCACGCTGTCCGGAGAGGTCGGTGTCGTGTCGGTGCTCGCCAACCTGCTGGCCGCGCCCGCCGTGGCGCCCGCCACGCTGCTCGGTGCGCTCGCCGCCGTGGTCGCGCCGCTCTCGCCGCCGCTCGCCCGGCTGCTCGTCCGCCCCGCGGGCCTCGCCGTCGGCTGGATCATCGGGGTCGCGCGCGTCACCGCCGACCTCCCGTACGCCACGGTGCCCTGGCTCGCGGGCGGGCTCGGCGCCGCGAGCCTGCTGGCGGCGGCGGCCGCGGTCGTGCTCGTCCTGCGCAGCTCCCGCGCACGGCTCGTCGTGGCCGCCCTCCTGACCGGGATCCTCGTCGCGGTGATCGCCCTGCGGGTCACGGCGCCCGGATGGCCCCCGCCCGGCTGGCGGATGGTGGCCTGCGACGTCGGGCAGGGCGACGCCGTCGTCCTCGCGGCCGGGCCCGGCCGCGCGGTCGTGGTCGACGCGGGTCCCGAACCGGGCCCGGTCGACGCCTGCCTCGACCGCCTGCGGATCTCCGACGTCCCGCTCCTGGTCATCACCCACCCGCACGCCGACCACGTGGACGGGACGCCCGGCGTCCGCGACGGCCGCACGGTCCGGCGGGTCCTGAC
The DNA here is from genome assembly GCF_003947565.1 of Actinomadura sp. WAC 06369. Classification (NCBI taxonomy): domain Bacteria; kingdom Bacillati; phylum Actinomycetota; class Actinomycetes; order Streptosporangiales; family Thermomonosporaceae; genus Actinomadura; species Actinomadura sp. WAC 06369. The sequence goes on from NZ_QHJN01000186.1 coordinate 1,789, forward strand.
GACCCCGCGCACGTCCGGTCGCGCCGCCCGCACGGCCCGCGGCGTCCCCGCCCGCCCCGCCCTGCCCGGCCAGACCTGGCGCGTCGGCGACCTCGCCCTCGCGGTCATCGCGCCCCTCGCGACCGGCCCGCCGCTGTCCCGGGGCGACGACGGCAGCACCATCAACAACGCGAGCGTCGTGCTGGTGGCGCGCGGCCCGGGGTTCAGCGCCCTGCTCGCGGGCGACATCGAGGCCGACGCCCAGCGCGTCCTCGCGGGCGCCGTGCCGCCCGTCCAGGTCCTGAAGGTCCCGCACCACGGGTCCCGCAGCCAGGACCGCCGCTTCCTGGCGGCGGCGCGGGCGTCCGTCGCGCTCATCTCCGTCGGACGCGGCAACGACTACGGCCACCCGTCGCCCGCGACCCTCGCCCTCCTGCGCGACCTGCGCGTCCGCGTCCACCGCACCGACCGCGAAGGAGACATCGCCGTCGTCCCCACCGCCGCCGGCGTCGCCACCGTCTCCCGGGAATGACCCGTCGCGTGCGTCTGGCGCGGGCGGGTGCGGGGGCGTGGCATGCTGCTGGTGTGTCGGTTGAGCCCATCATCCTGGTCGTCGGTGACGAAGAGCTGCTGGTCGAGCGCGCGGTCGGCGACATCGTCGCGTCCGCGCGGGCGGGGGACCCGGACACCGAGGTGATCGATCTCGCGCCCGGGGGGCTGGAACCCGGACGGATCTCGGAGCTGACGTCGCCGTCGCTGTTCGGCGGCGGCAAGGTGCTCGTCATCCGCTCGGCGCAGGACCTCGGCAAGGACCTCACCGCGGAGGTGCTGAAGTACGCCAAGACGCCCGCCGACGACGTGGTCCTCGTGGCCCTGCACCCCGGGGGCGCCAAGGGCAAGGCGCTGGTGGACGGGCTGACGAAGCTCAAGGCACGCAAGATCACGTGCCCGAAGGTGACCAAGGTCGGCGAACGGGTCGACTTCGTCCGCGCCGAGATCCGCGACGCGGGCGGCAAGATCTCGGCGGACGGCGCGCGCGGGCTGATCGACGCCGTCGGGAACGACCTGCGGGAGCTGGCGGCGGCGTGCAGCCAGCTCGTCGCCGACACGGGCGGGAAGATCGACGACGCCGCGGTGGCCCGGTACTACCGGGGACGGGCGGAGGTCAGCGGCTTCACGGTCGCGGACAAGGCCATCGAGGGCCGGCTCGCCGACGCGCTCGAGCAGCTCCGGTGGGCGCTCGCGACGGGCGTCCCCCCGGTGCTGATCGTGAGCGCGCTGGCGCAGGGCGTCCGCGGGCTCGCCAAGGTGGGCGGCGCGCCGCGAGGCGCCCGCGGCGCGGCCCTCGCCAAGGACCTGGGCATGCCCCCGTGGAAGATCGACCGCGTGCAGAAGCAGCTCCGGGCCTGGTCCGCGGACGGCGTCGCGCAGGCGATGACGGCCGTCGCCGAGGCCGACGCGGCCGTCAAGGGCGCCGCCGCCGACCCCGCATACGCGCTGGAGCGAACGGTCGCAAAAATCGTCGCCGCCCGCGGCTGACGGCCCGGCCGGGCTCTCGATAGGGCCCCGCCTGCTGCCCGCCCGTGCGCCGCGCGCGAGGAACGTCCGCTCGGCAGAACCGACGCCGACTCCGCCTGGACGAGCGCGGCCTGGCATCGCGCCGTCCGAGGCCGGTGCCCGCATCACGTGGCTGCTGGCGTCCGGCTCATGAAGCGGATGCGGCTTCCGCTTGCAGCACGCGGCGGGGCATCGCGCCGCGCGGGCCGGTGGTGCGCCGCGCGCGTTGGTGTGGACGGCTATGGAGATCGTCGCCGCCCGTGGCTGACGGCCGGCCGGGCTTCCCGCCGGACGTCGCCCGGGGTGGTGGGTGCTCGGAGCGCGCCTGCGGCTGGTTCGTGCGCGGTGCGCTGGGGCGTCCGCTTGGTGAGGTGGGTGCGGTTCCGTCTGGACGAGTGCGGGCCTGGACTGGCGGCCCGGGCGGGGCACGCGGATCGCGCTGATCCCGCGCGACGGCGGTCCCGTGCGGTGGGCGCACGACGACGCCTTCTGGGTGTGGCACACCGTCAACGCCCACGACGCCGGGGGACGGGTCGTGCTCGACTACGTGCAGTGGCCCGCTCCCGGGCTCGGCCCGCGCCCGGCGGCGCCCGGCGGGGCGCCGCACGGCCTCGCCCGCGCCGTCCTCGACCCGGACGCCGGGACGGTGCGGCGGGACCTGCTGGACGACGCGCGCGTGGAGTTCCCCCGCGTGGACGACCGGGACCTCACCGGTCCGCACCGCCGGATCGCCGCGGCGGCCGGGAGCGGGCGGGCGCGGGACCTGCTGCCCGGCGAGTACGGCGCGCTGCGCTGGTACGACGTGCGGGGCGACGGCCTGGACGTCCGGACGTGGGAGGCGGGGGACCTCTCGGTCGGCGAGCCGGTCTTCGCGCCGGGCGCCGACGGCGGCTACTGGCTGACCTTCGCCACCGACCGCACCGACCTCGCCTCGCTGCTGCTCGTGTTCGCGGACGGGGACCCCGGCGGCGGCCCCGTCGCGCGCGTCCGCGTCCCGGTGCGCGTGGCGCTGGGGCTGCACGGGGCGTGGCTGCCCACGGAGGAGCGTCCGGGTTAGGCCGTTTCGGCGGCTTTCTTCACGCCGTTCGCCTCCATCGTGACGTAGGCGCGGGCGCGGCGGCCGAAGAGCAGGCCGAGCACGGGGGCGAGCGGGCCCGACTGGACGAGCGTGAGGTGCAGGGTCGCGCCGTCCGCGGCGGGTCGGACCAGGTGCCCGCCGGTGGTGGTCACCCCCGGGGCGCGCGACTCCCAGGTGAACGACTCGCCGTCGGTGAACTCGGTGACCGTCCACACGGCCCGGGCGAGGCGCGGCTGCCGGACGCGGGCGCGCGCGCCGGCCCGGAGAGGGCCGTCGAGCAGTTCGACGCTCTCCATCGACGGGGTCAGGGCGGGCAGCCGTTCGACGTCGGACAGGAGGTTCCAGACCCGTTCGGGTGGAGCGGCGACGTCGACGGTGATCTCGAAACGCATCAGGGACTCCGGAGGCCGGCGCGGATGGCCGACAGCAGGTCGGTGACGAGCGGGTCGTCGGCGCGGGACGGCTGGTGCAGGGCGTGGTAGGCGACGGCGGGGAGGTCGATGATCTCGCGGGCGACCAGTCCGGGGGAAGGGGCGACGCAGCCGTTCACGACGGCGAGGCCGACGCCGAGGGCGACGAAGTGCAGCATCAGCGGCCACCCCTCGGCCTCGACGGCGACCGACCAGGGGACGTCCGCGGCGCGCAGGGCGCGTTCGAGGGCGACCCGGTGCGGGCCGGTGGGCGGCGGGACGATCAGGGCCGCGCCGGCGAGGTCGGCGAGGGAGAGGGCGGGGGAGGCGGCGAGCGGATGGTCCGCGGGCATGACGAGGACCTGCGGGTACGTGGCGAGCACGGTGGCGGTGAGGTCGGCGGGCAGGACGTCGAGGACGGCGACGCCCACGTCGGCGCGGCCGGTGCGGACGGCGGCGAGGGTGCGGGGCCGGTCCCCGTTGATCAGCCGGACTCCGGGCCGGACGACGCCGCCCAGCAGGTACAGGTAGGCGCCCTCCCCGGCGGCCAGCGTGGGCGCGCGGGCGGTGCCGTGCAGGTCGGCGAGGAAGGACGCGACGCGGGCGTCGAGGTCGCGGGCGAACCGGGCGGCGGCCTCGCCCGCCGGGGTCAGCGCGAGGCGCCGCCCGTGCCGCGTGTAGAGCGGGCGGCCGAGCGTCTCGGCGAGTTTCCGCACCTTGACGTGCAGGGCGGGCTGCGAGATGTGCAGTTCCTCGGCGGCGCGGGTGAAGTTGAGGTGGTCGGCGAACACCGCGAACGAGGCGAGCGCGTCGGTGGACACCCGGTCCAGGTCCATAGCCATGGACTATAGCCGGGCGCGAGATCCATAGTTCTGTTCGAGCGCCGGATGCCGGAAGGTCGTGGCATGACCATCGAACCTCGGCTCGGCATCGACTTCGGCAGGGTGATCCAGGGCGGCGCGCGGGCGCCGGGGCGCGCGGACACGGCGTTCCTCGGCGGCTCGCTGGAGGAGGCGCTGGCGTCCCCGGCGACGGACGGCGCGTTCGACGTCCTGCCGGAGCTGGTCGCGCTCGTCGGCGGGCGCGCCTGGATCATCTCCAAGGCGGGCGACCGGGTGCGGGCGCGGACGCTCGCCTGGCTCGACCACCACGACTTCTACCGCCGGACGGGCCTCCCGCGGGAGAACGTGCGCTTCTGCAGGAAACGCGCGGAGAAGGCCGTGCACTGCGCGGAACTCGGGATCACCCACATGATCGACGATCGGCTCGACGTGCACCGGGCCCTGCGCGGGACCGTCCCGCACCTGTACCTGTTCGGCCCGCAGGAGACCGCGCCGGACTGGGTGCGGCACGTCCCCGCCTGGACGGACGTCGCGCGGCGGCTCAGCAGAGATATCGGGGCGGAACGGACGCGGTCAGCCACACCCCGTTCGAGGTGACGCGGAACTCGTGCCCGTCGGCGGCCATCCGGCCGGCCCGCACGACGAGGACGACCGGGACGCCGCGGCGCGCGCCCACCCGCAGCGCCGTCTCGCGGTCGGGGGACAGGTGGACGGCGTGGCGCCCCATCGGCCGCAGGCCCTCGCGCCTGATCGCGGCGACGGACCGTCCGACGGTGCCGTGGTACAGCAGGTCCGGCGGGGGAGTGACGGGAAGGTTCAGCTCGACGGGCACCGAGTGGCCCTGCACGGCGCGGATCCGGTCGCCGTCGAGGGCGTAGCGGCCCTTGCCGTCGGACGCCACGACCCGTTCGAGTTCGCCGCGCCCGATGGGGAAGCCGTGCCGCGCGGCGGCCGCGAGGAGTTCGCCGACGTCGGCCCAGCCCTCCCGGTCGAGCACGAGGCCGATGTCGCCGGGGCGGTGCCGCAGGTGGCGGGCGAGGTACTTCGAGACCCGCACGGCGCGGCGCTCGTCCTCGCCCGGCTCCCGCTCGTCCATCGTCCCGTCTCCGGACACGCTTCGGGGCCGGTCCGTGCGGACCGGCCCCGGACGCGTGGTGCGGCCTTACTTGGCCTGCAGCTCGGCGGTGCGCTTGGCGATCGCCGACTTGCGGTTCGCGGCCTGGTTCTTGTGGATGACGCCCTTGCTGGCGGCCTTGTCGAGCTTGCGGGCGGCGCTGCGCTGCGCGGCGACGGCGCCCTCGACGTTGCCGGCGTCGGCGGCCTCGCGGAACTTGCGGATCGCCGTCTTCAGCTCGGACTTGACGGCCTTGTTGCGCAGGCGGGCCTTCTCGTTCTGCTTGTTGCGCTTGATCTGGGACTTGATGTTAGCCACGTCGTAGTGCCTCAGCTTGGGTCGCGATCCTCGCCTGCGCGCCGGCAGGCTCTGACGAAATGTCTGACGGGGGCGGTCGGTGTCGGTGCCCCCGGGGCACGACGGTACGCCACACGCAGTCGCACAGCTTAGCAATCACCGGGGCCCGCCCCAAACCGGGCCGTGCACGGAGCATCGCGCGGGGCATGGGACCATGGGAGGTACAGAACCCATGTCCACACCCCGAGTGAGTTTGCGAAACGGACCCCGGTGGCAGCGCCTGAGCCCAACAAGACCGATCCCGCGATCATCCGCAACTTCTGCATCATCGCGCACATCGACCATGGAAAGTCGACGCTGGCGGACCGGATGCTGCAGTTGACCGGCGTCGTCGAGGAGCGCCAGATGCGCGCCCAGTACCTCGACCGCATGGACATCGAGCGCGAGCGCGGCATCACGATCAAGAGCCAGGCGGTCCGGCTGCCGTGGACGCGCGACGGCGTCGAGCACGTCCTGAACCTGATCGACACCCCCGGCCACGTCGACTTCTCCTACGAGGTGTCGCGGTCGCTGGCGGCGTGCGAGGGCGCGGTCCTGCTGGTGGACGCGGCGCAGGGCATCGAGGCGCAGACGCTCGCGAACCTGTACCTGGCGATCGAGGCCGACCTGCACCTGATCCCGGTCCTCAACAAGATCGACCTGCCCGCGGCGCAGCCCGACAAGTACGCCGAGGAGATCGCGGGCATCATCGGCTGCGACCCGTCCGACGTCCTGCGGGTGTCCGGCAAGACGGGCGAGGGCGTCGCCGAGCTGCTGGACCGGATCGTCGAGACGGTCCCGGCGCCGGTCGGCGACCCGGACGGCCCGGCCCGCGCGCTGATCTTCGACTCGGTGTACGACACCTACCGGGGCGTCGTCACGTACGTCCGGATCATCGACGGGCACCTGTCGCGCCGCGAGAAGAGCCTGATGATGTCGACGGGCGCCGCGCACGAGACCCTCGAGGTCGGCGTGATCGCGCCGGAGCCCAAGCCGGTCGGCGGGCTCGGCGTCGGCGAGGTCGGCTACCTGATCACCGGGGTGAAGGACGTCCGGCAGGCGCGCGTCGGCGACACCGTGACGACCGCGTCCAAGGCGGCGCCCGAGCCGCTCGGCGGCTACCAGGACCCGAAGCCGATGGTGTTCTCCGGCCTGTACCCGGTGGACGGCGACCAGTACCCCGACCTGCGCGAGGCGCTGGAGAAGCTGCGGCTGAACGACGCCGCGCTGGTGTACGAGCCGGAGACGTCGGCGGCGCTCGGGTTCGGGTTCCGCTGCGGGTTCCTCGGGCTCCTGCACATGGAGATCGTCCGGGAGCGGCTGGAGCGCGAGTTCAACCTGTCGCTGATCTCCACCGCGCCGAACGTCGTGTACCGCGCGGTGATGGAGGACGGCACCGAGCACGTCGTCACGAACCCCAGCGAGTTCCCCGAGGGCAAGGTCGGCGCGGTGTACGAGCCGATCGTGAAGGCGACGCTGCTGTCGCCGTCCGAGCACATCGGCGCGATCATGGAGCTGTGCCAGGGGCGGCGCGGCGAGCTGCTCGGCATGGACTACCTGTCGCCCGAACGGGTCGAGATCCGCTACACGCTGCCGCTCGCCGAGATCATCTTCGACTTCTACGACCAGCTCAAGACGCGGACCCGCGGGTACGCCTCGCTGGACTACGAGCCCAGCGGGGAGAAGGAGTCCGACCTGGTGAAGGTCGACATCCTGCTGCAGGGCGAGTCCGTCGACGCGTTCAGCCAGATCGTCCACCGGGAGAAGTCCCGCGAGTACGGGCTGATGATGACGGCGAAGCTCAAGGAGCTGATCCCGCGGCAGCAGTACGAGGTGCCGATCCAGGCGGCCGTGGGCGCCCGCATCATCGCCCGGGAGAACATCCGCGCCATCCGCAAGGACGTCCTCGCCAAGTGCTACGGCGGCGACATCTCCCGCAAGCGGAAGCTGCTGGAGAAGCAGAAGGAGGGCAAGAAGCGGATGAAGACCATCGGGCGGGTGGACGTCCCGCAGGAAGCCTTCGTCGCGGCGCTGTCCACCGGCGGCGGGAGCGAGACCGGAGACAAGGGCAAGAAGTAGGCGTGCGCGTCGGGGCGGGCCCCGGCCCGGCGGGAGCGCTCGGCTCCCCGGGACCGGGGCCCGCCCGTCGCTACTTCTTGATCAGCGGCCACGCCACCGGGACCGGCACGCGCCGGAACTCGCCGCGGTTGGCGGCCCGTCCCGCGTACACCAGGAAGAACATCACGACCGCGGTGAAGACCAGCGGCACCCAGATGAGCACTTCCACGGCCAGCGACAGCAGCCCGCCGACGATCCAGACGGCAAGGGCCGCCAGCCCCATGTTGAGGCCCTGCGCGGCGTGCCGCCGGGCGAACGCCGAGCGCGGCTTGCCGAGGTAGACGATCGCCGGCGCGATCGCGCCGACGAGGAACTGCCCGACGTAGGCCATCAGCGACCAGGTCCGCTCGTCGTCGGCGACCGGGCCGTAGTGGCCGGGCATCGGCCGCGTCCGCGGCGGCCGCCCGGGCGGCTGCTGCGGGCCGGGACCGGGTGCGGGCCCGGGCGGCGGTGCGCCGGGCGGCTGCTGCTGCTGCCACAGGTTGCCGGGCTGCTGCCAGGGTGCCTGCCCGGGCTGTCCCTGGCCCTGCGAGGGGGGAGGCCCGTAGGCCATGGCGGGCTCCTCTCCGACGTCGCGCCTTCGCCGTCCGTGGTTCGGTGGTGAACTCTACGACTCCTTGGACGCGCCCGAAGTTCGCGCCGGTTCCCGAATTGCGGCGGGGATCACCCGCGCCACAGGACGGCCGACGGCTCCGCGGGCGTGAGCGCGACGGCCCCGTCCCAGGTGAGCGCGGACGGGCCCGGCAGGAACGCGTCGTCCAGCATGAAGGCCCGGTGGATCGCGGTGACGGTGATCGGGGCGCGGTCGTTGCCGAGCCCGGTCGGCCGCCGCACGGCCTCCACGCTCGCGATGTCGGACGGCCGGGTGCCCGGCGGCAGCTCGACGGCGGTGGCGACGGCCCCGTCGCGCCCGATCGTCCGGTCGGCCCGCCCGTGGTCGGACCGGTACAGGACGGACGGGTCGCCCTTCAGCCGCACGCCGAGCGCGAGGCCCGGCGCGGACCCGATCGCCGTCCCGGCCCCGACGTCCATGGCGAACTCGACGAACAGGTAGGCGCGGGGGTCGCCGGCCTCGGGCGTCGCGGGGTCGGACGGCGCTTCGACCTTCCCCTCCCGCACGAGTTCCTGCGCCATCACCCGGTACGTCCACGGCTCGCGGTCCATGACGGCCTCGCGGGCGCGGCCGTCCGGGCGGGTGCGGGACGCGTCCGGCAGGAACCGCAGCGGCGCGCCCGGGGAGACCACGTCGCACAGGTTGTTGTTCTGCGTGCACGTCTGCAGCACCGGATGGTCCCGCTCGTACCGGCCCGCGAAGTTCAGCGTGACGTGGAACGGCCCGTGGTAGACGGCGGTCCCCGGCACCCGGGCGCCCGACGCGTCCACCTCGACCCGGTACGTCCACTCGATGTCGCTCGTCCGGCCCCACCGCGCGAGCAGGCCGGGCGTGTCGGTGCCGCCGTCCTCGTTGCTCCACACCAGCGAGTACTCGATGACGCGGTGCCCGGCGGTCGCCGCGGGCCGCGTCTCGTGCCACGCGACGAGCGGCGCGTCGGTCCGCGCGTTCTGCCGCGGGTCGCCGAACGGCCAGCCCGTCCGCCCGACGATCACCGGCGCGTGCCGCAGCGCGAGCTGCCCGGCCTCCGGCACGGCGACGCGCGGGGCCGCGAGCGCCACGCTCCGGGCCGCGGCGGCGCTCGCGTCGGCGAACCGCAGCGTGACCTCGTGCGGGCCCTCCTCGACGTGCCCGAGCCCGAAGCCGCGCGGCACCGGATCGGACGACGGGACGACGACGTCGGTGACGTGCCGCCCGTCCACCGCGACCGCCACCACGGCGGACTCGGCGCCCGCCCGGCCCCAGGAGACGTCCGGCGCCGCCGCGGTGAAGCCGAGCACCGCCTCCCCGGCCCGGTCCGCGGTGAACGCGATCGTCCGGGCGCCGCCGTCCCGCTCCAGGACGATCGTGCCCGGCGCGGCGGCGCGCGCGGCCGTCCCGGGGACGAGCGCGAGGGGCGCGGCCGCGAGGGCGGCGGTCAGAAACGAGGCGGCGTGGCGCGCGCGGCTTCCCATGATCGGGAACGTAGGGCCGCCGGGTCGCGGCACGGTGACGGATCGGTTCCTCGCGGGTGACGGATCCGTTGCGCCGCGCCGTCCGCGGGCCGCGGCGGCCGGGGCCGGACGCCCGGGCCGTCAGCGGCCGCGGTGCCCGGGAGCGGACGGGAAGTGCAGGGAGACCGTCGTGAAACGGCCGGCCCGCGGCGCCGGCGGGTCCGGCTCGTGCAGGCCGAGGCCCATCGCGGGGATCCGCGCCGTCCGGCCGCGCTCGACGACCTCGTGGCCGAGGTCCCGGAAGAGGGTGACGACGTCGGCGGCGGGGTCGTCGAGCAGGTCGACGCCGTCCAGGCGCAGGCGCAGCTCCGGGTTGCCGCCCCAGCCGGGCCCGCGGGTGCCGACGATCTCGGCGAGCCGCTCGACGCCGTCCGCGCCCTCCTCGGTCGACAGCGCCAGGGACCCGCGGCCGACCCGCACGCTGCGGTGCGCGGCGAAGCCGCACACGAACGCGTCCCGCGGCGCGGGCGTCCCGCAGTGCTCGGCGACGGCGTCGAGCGTGGTCCACGCGTCCGCGGCGCGGGTGGAGAACAGCAGGTGCGCGTCCGGGAGCACCGCGCCGCGCCCCGGTTCGAGCGTGACGACGAACGGCGGCACCTTCCCGGGGAACCGCGCCGGATCCGGCTCGGCGAGGGTGACGAGGCCCTCCCACGCGACGGGCTCGTCGACGGCGAACCAGCTGATCGCGGCCTCGGCGCCGAACGCGCCGAACGTCGCGTCCGTCAGCCCCTCGTCGACGAGCCGGCGCAGGCCGTCCGCCGTGTCGGCGAGGCGCCCGCGCCACCACGGCGGCTCCGGGTCGTTCCGCCGTCCGCCCGGGTTCCAGCGCGTCCCGGACGCCGGCAGGTCGGTGCGGCCCTCGCCGCCCGCGTCGTCCACGACCGTGCAGTGCCAGCCGTCCGGGCCGCCGCGCAGCAGCACCCGCGCCGGCGGCCGCCCGGTCCCCGCCTCGATGCGCATCGGACGAGCCTATCCGGGGCGCGCCCCGCCCGGCGCCCGCCCGGCTCGCGCCCGGCTCGTCCAAGATCGTCCGCGCGGCTCGCGGACGTTCCCGCGCGACACGCGGCAGGCCGTTCGCCCCGGGCGCCGATGTCGGTACGGTCGGAGGGCAGTGGCCGCGACGGGTAGCGGAGGTTCGAGGGTGGCCCACTCCGAGCAGGTTCTGCGTTCCCCCAAGGAGCGGGACACGGTGAACGGCGCGGTCCGCGCGCTGCGGTCGGCGGCCCCCGCCGGCTGGGAGCGCCTCGGGCTGGACTTCCGCGCCATCGTCGGCATCGACTGCGCGTCCTTCGAGATCGTCGACGCCGACGGGGAGCGCCGCACCGCCATGCCGCCCGGCCACGCCGTCGGCAAGATGGACGAACTGCGCCGCGTCATGTACCGGCGGGGGAAGGGCGCGTGGTTCACCGCCCGGCTGCGCGTCGAACGGTCCGGACGGTTCAGCGCCGAGTTCGACTACGACGGGGAACCCGACTTCGTCCCCCCGCTGCCGCCGTCCGCCTACGCGCAGGACCTCGACCGGTTCCCGCGCGCCGACGAGTACATCCCCGGCTGGCTGCGGGAGAAGCTCCGCCTGGCCTGACCACGCCCCCGCGCGCGGCAGACTGGGAGCATGCCCGCGACCCTGCCCGACGGCGACCCCGTACCGGCCGACGGCGCCCTGCCGTCCGGCGCCCTCGACGGCCTGGGCACGCGGCCCTTCGCGTTCTACGTGCACGTCCCGTTCTGCGTGACCCGCTGCGGCTACTGCGACTTCAACACCTACACGGCCGCCGAGCTGGGGCCGGGCGCGAGCCGCGACTCCTACGCCGACACCGCCGTCGCGGAGGTCCGGATGGCGCGGCGCGTCCTCGGCGACGCCGACCTGCCCGTCCGGACGGTCTTCGTCGGCGGCGGCACCCCCACCCTCCTCGCCCCGGACGACCTGGGCCGCGTCCTCGCCGCGATCGACGCCGAGTTCGGCCTGGCGCCCGACGCGGAGATCACCACCGAGGCGAACCCCGAGTCGGTGGACGAGGCGTACCTCGGCGCGCTCCGCGAGGCCGGCTTCACCCGCGTCTCGTACGGCATGCAGAGCGCGCGCGAGCACGTCCTGGCCGTCCTGGACCGGACCCACACGCCCGGACGCGTCCCGCAGGTGGTCGACTGGACGCGCAAGGCGGGGTTCGAGCACATCAACCTGGACCTCATCTACGGCACCCCGGGGGAGACCGACGACGACTGGCGCGCGTCCCTGGAGGCGGCCCTGGAGTCCGACCCCGACCACGTGTCCGCCTACGCGCTGATCGTCGAGGAGGGCACCCGGCTGGCCGCGCAGGTCCGCCGCGGCGAGCTGGCGGCGCCCGACGACGACGCCATGGCCGACCGGTACCTGCTGGCCGACGACCTGCTCTCCGCGCACGGCCTGCACTGGTACGAGATCTCCAACTGGGCGACGGGCCCCGACGCCGCCTGCCGCCACAACCTCCTATACTGGACGGGCGCCGACTGGTGGGGCGTCGGCCCGGGCGCGCACAGCCACGTCGGCGGCACCCGCTGGTGGAACGTCAAGCACCCCGCCGCCTACGCGTCCCGCCTCGCCGAGGGCGTCACCCCCGCCCACGCCCGCGAGATCCTCGACGCCGACGACCGCCGCTTCGAGCGCATCATGCTCGAGATCCGGCTCGCCGACGGCTGCCCCACCGCCCTCCTCGACGACGCCGCGGTCCGCCGCCTCGTCGCCGACGGCCTCCTCGAACGGGCCCCGTACGCCGCGGGCCGCGCCGTCCTCACCCGCCGCGGCCGCCTCCTGGCCGACGCGGTCGTCCGGGACCTGTGCTGACGGGCGGGCGGGCGATCAGGGA
>NZ_QHJN01000187.1:0-14138 GCF_003947565.1 Actinomadura sp. WAC 06369
GCCCACCGGTTCCCCCGCAACGCAAGGAGCGCCCCCATGGACGTCCGCTACACCGCAGTCGCCACCGCCAACGGCCGCGACGGCCGCGCCGTCACCTCCGACGGCCGCCTCGACGTGTCCCTCGCCCCGCCGCGCGAGATGGGCGGCAGCGGTGACGGCACCAACCCCGAGCAGCTGTTCGCCGCCGGCTACGCGGCGTGCTTCGCGAGCGCCCTCGGCGCCGTCGCGCGCAAGAACCGCCAGGACGTCCGCGACGTGTCGGTGACCGCCGAGGTCGGCCTCGGCGGGGACGCCGAGAAGGGCTTCGGCCTCACCGTCGTCCTGCGCGTCGAACTGCCCGACGACCTGGCGAACGGCCGCGACCTGGTCGAGCGCGCACACCGGATCTGCCCCTACTCCAACGCCACCCGCGGCAACGTCCCGGTCGACCTGGTCATCGAGTAACCCCGCGCGGGTGCGCTCCGCCGATCCCGATCCCGATCGCCGGCAGCGCGCATCCATGCTCGCCGGATCGCGCACCATGGGAAAGTGGCCCGCATGACCGACACCCCCGACACCTCCGGCAGCGGGCGGCCGAGCGTCCTGTTCGTGTGCGTGCACAATGCCGGACGGTCGCAGATGGCGGCCGCCTACCTCGCCCACCTGGCCGGGGACGCCGTCGAGGTGCGCTCCGCCGGGTCCGAGCCGGCCGACCGGGTGAACCCGGCGGTGGTGGCGGCGATGGCCGAGGAGGGCATCGACGTCTCCGCCGCGACGCCCCGGGTCCTGACGGCCGACGCGGTGCGGGCGTCCGACGTGGTCATCACCATGGGCTGCGGCGACGCGTGCCCCGTGTTCCCCGGCAGGCGCTACCTCGACTGGACGCTCGACGACCCGGCCGGGCGGGGCGTCGAGGCGGTCCGGCCGATCCGCGACGAGATCCGGAGGCGCGTCGAGGCGCTGGTCGCCGAACTGACCGGCCGCTGACCGCGCCGCCGCCCGCGCCCCGCCCCGTCAGCCGCACCGTCAGCCGGGCGGTCCGGGCTCCGGCGGCGGGCAGCAGGCGTGCAGGTACGTCCGCAACTCGGCGAGGGAGGCGTCGACGGCGGCGGAGTCGATGCGGTAGCGGACCTGCTTGCCGACCCGGCGGGAGGCGAGCAGCCCGCCCCGGCGCAGGACGGCGAGCTGCTGGGACGCCGTCGGCTGCGCGATGCCGAGCCGTTCGGCGACCGCGCCCACGGTGATCTCGACGCCGCCGGTGAACAGCTCGAGCATCTGCTGCCGCTGCTCGCTCGCGAGCGCCCTGAGGAACTCCCGCGCGCCGGGCCCGAGCCGGACCGGCTCCGCCCCGCACTCCGCCGCGTCCCCGGCGGGCACCGGCTCGACCACCGCTCCCCCTTCCGTCCCGCGTCACGCCGTCGCCGCGATCCTACGTCGAGCATTGTCATATTGACATATAAGAAAATGACAATATGTTTGCGGTCATGGGCAGCGACACCGCATCCGTCGTCATCATCGGTGCCGGCCAGGCCGGGCTGGCCGCCGCGCGGGCCGCCCGCGCGCTCGGGCTCGACCCGCTGGTGCTGGAGGCGTCCGGCGAGGCGGGCGGATCCTGGCGGCACTACTACGACAGCCTCACCCTGTTCTCCCCGGCCTCCCGCAGCGCCCTGCCCGGCGCCCCGTTCCCCGGCGACCCCGACGGCTACCCGACCCGCGACGAGGTCGTCGCCTACCTGGCCGACTACGCGGGACGGCTCGACGCGGACGTCCGCACGGGCCGGCGGGTCGAGCGCGTGGCGGCGGACGGCCGCTGCCTGCGGGTCGCCGCGGCCGGCGGTGCGGAGGTCGCGGCGCCGCTGGTGGTCGCGGCCTCCGGCGGGTTCGGCCGCCCGTACCGTCCGCCGCTGCCGGGCCTGGACGCCTTCCCGGGGACGGTGCTGCACTCGTCCGAGTACCGGCGGCCCGAGCCGTTCGCGGGGAAGCGGATCGTGATCGCGGGCGGCGGCAACTCGGCGGTGCAGATCGGCGCCGAGCTGGCCGGGGTCGCGGACGTCACGCTGGCGACCCGGCACCCGCTGCGCTTCGTGCCGCAGCGCATCGCCGGGCGGGACGTGCACGTCTGGCTGCGGCGCACCGGCCTGGACACCGCCGGGTGGGCCAGGCCGCTGCTGACCGGCGGCAAGGGCACCCCGGTCATGGACACCGGCACCTACCGCGCCGCCATCGCGACCGGCAACCCCGACCGCCGCCCGATGTTCACGCGCCTGGACGGTGATCAGGTCGTCTGGGACGACGGCACGCGCGAGCACGTCGACGTGGTGCTCCTGGCGACGGGCTACCGGCCCGGCGTGGACTATCTGGCCGGCCTCGGCGCCCTGGACGACGGCGGGCTGCCGCGCCATCGCGGCGGCGTCTCGACCACCCACCCGGGGCTGGGATACGTCGGGCTGGAGTGGCAGCGGTCGTTCGCCTCGGCGACGCTGCGGGGCGTGGGCGCCGACGCCCGCCACGTCCTGGCCCGGCTCCTCGCCCGGACGCGCGGGTGAGCGGGTGAGCGGTCAGGCGGCCCCGGCCCCGGACGGGACGGGCGCGGCGAACAGGCCGGACAGGCGGGTCAGCCGGTCCTCGACGACCCGGTAGTAGACCCACGTCCCGCGCCGCTCGCCGTCGATGAGACCGGCCGTGCGCAGCACCTTGAGGTGGTGGGAGATCGTGGGCGCGGACTGCGCGAACGCCCCGGTCAGGTCGCACACGCAGATCTCCCCGCCCGCGGCCGACGCGATCATGTTCAGCAGCCGGAGCCGGACCGGGTCGGCCAGCGCCTTGAACACCCCGGCCAGCTCCGCGGCGTCGGCCTCGCCCAGGGGCGGGCCGCCGAGCGGGGCGCAGCAGTCCCGGGCGGCGGTGTCCAGGTCATCCCCCGATTTCGACATACATCTAATTTGACACCCATCGATCCAGCGAGGCAAACTCGAAGCTGTTTAGACGAGTGTCGAATCAACCTCGGGACGCGAAGGAGCGAGC
The DNA here is from genome assembly GCF_003947565.1 of Actinomadura sp. WAC 06369. Lineage (NCBI taxonomy): Bacteria > Bacillati > Actinomycetota > Actinomycetes > Streptosporangiales > Thermomonosporaceae > Actinomadura > Actinomadura sp. WAC 06369. The sequence goes on from NZ_QHJN01000187.1 coordinate 3,004, forward strand.
CGATGAGCACCCAGGACGGCGGCTGCTGCGGAGTGCACGCCTGCTGCACCGGCGCCGAGCGCCCCGCCGACCCGGCCGTCACCGCGCGGCAGGCCAAGGCCGACGCCGGCTGCGGCTGCACGGACGGCCGGACGGACGCGCCGGTCGTGGTGATCGGGGCCGGGCCGGTCGGGCTGGCCGCCGCCGCGCACCTGGCCGAACGCGGCCTCGACTTCCTCGTGCTCGAAGCGGGCGGCGAGGTCGGCGCGGCGGTCCGCGACTGGGGCCACGTCCGGCTGTTCTCGCCGTGGCGGTACGACACCGACGCCGCCGCCCGCCGCCTGCTGGAGCCCACCGGCTGGTCGCTCCCCGACCCCGACCACCTGCCCACCGGCGCCGAACTCGTCGACCGCTACCTCCTCCCCCTCTCCCGCGTGCCCGAGCTGGACGGACGCGTCCGCACCGGCGCCCGCGTCCTCGCCGTCTCCCGCCGCGGCGCGGACGCCACCCGGACGGTCGGCCGCGACGAGCGCCCGCTGCTCGTGCGGGTCCGGGAGGCGGACGGGACGGTCCGCGACATCGACGCCCGCGCCGTCATCGACGCGTCCGGCACCTGGGGCGGCCGCAACCCGCTCGGGCACTCCGGCCTGCCCGCGCCCGGCGAGGACGCGGCCGCCGCGCACATCACCGGGCCGCTCCCCGACGTCCTCGGCCGCGACCGCGACCGCTTCGCCGGACGGCGCGCCCTCGTCGTCGGCATGGGCCACTCGGCCGCCAACACGCTGCTGGCCCTCGCCGAACTCGCCGGCGCCGAGCCGGGCACCCGCGTCACGTGGGCCGTCCGCGGCGACTCCGTCGCCCGCCTGTACGGGGGCGGCGACGCGGACGGTCTCCCCGCCCGGGGCGCGCTCGGCACCCGCCTCCGGGGGGCCGTCGAGGCCGGGAGGATCGAGCTGGTCCGCGGCTTCGCCGTCACCCGCCTGGACGGCGACGGCCCGGTCGCCGTGACCGGCACCGCCCCGGACGGCGAGCGCACCCTCACCGCCGACACGATCGTCGCCGCCACCGGGTTCCGCCCCGACCTGGGCATGCTCCGCGAGGTCCGCGTGGAGCTCGACCCGGCGACCGAAGCCCCGGTCAAGCTCGCGCCGATGATCGACCCGAACGTCCACTCCTGCGGCACCGTCCCGCCGCACGGCGAGCGCGACCTCGCCCACCCCGAGACCGGCTTCTACCTGGCCGGGATGAAGAGCTACGGCCGCGCCCCGACGTTCCTCATGGCCACCGGGTACGAGCAGGTCCGCTCCATCGCCGCCGCGCTCGCCGGGGACCGCGAGGCCGCCGACGCCGTCCACCTCGACCTGCCCGAGACCGGCGTCTGCTCCACCGACCTCGCCCCGCCGGACGGCGCCGAACCCGCCTCGTCCTGCTGCGGCGCACCCGGACCCGTCGCCGTCGGGATCGCCGCCCCCGGACCGGCGGACGGCTGACGGCGCCGTCCGCGCGGGTTACGGCAGGAGGCCGGTGAAGCGCTCGTCGACCTCCTCCGGGGTGAGGCCGAAGTCGGCGAGGGAGTAGCGGTGCGACGGGCGGGCGGCGCCGCCGGTGCTCTCGGCCTGCAAACGCTCCATCGCCGACCGCGCATCGTCGCCGAACGGCAGGCCGAAGCGGGCGTAGACCGACTCGACCGTCCCGATCGGGTCGCGGACGAAGTCGTCGTAGTGGACGTCCGCGAACCGCGCGGGGTCGTGCCGGGCGCGCTCGGCGCGGAACGCGGCGAGGCCCCGGCTCCACAGGTCGAGCTGGTCGCGGCCGATCGTCGCGCCGGTGAAGGCGTCCGACCAGCCGGCGGTGGCGTGCGCGGCGAGGCTGCACATGGACGCCATCGCGGTGCGCGGCTCCCGGTGCGTCTGCACGATCAGCGCGTCCGGGTAGACCTCGAGGAGCGCGTCGAGGGCGAACAGGTGGCTCGGGTTCTTCAGCACCCAGCGCCGGTCCGGGTCGTTCATCCCGATCAGCCGCAGGTTGCGGCGGTGCCTGCGGTACGCGGGCGTCCAGTCCTGCCCGGCGAGCCAGGCGGAGTAGGACGGGACGTGCGCGAGGCACTCGAACGAGATCGACCGCATGCTCTGGCGGAGGAGCTGCCAGCACTCCTCGACGGTGTCCGCCGCGATGTAGTGGACGCCCATGAACTCGGGGTTGTCGACGTGGTGCCGCCGGTAGCTCTCGTCGATCGCCCGGTAGACCGGGTCGTCCGCCCACGCGCCGCGGGGCGGGCGCGGCTGCGGCACCTCCGCCAGCCACACCTCGAGGCCCTGGTGGGCGGGGTCGGCGGTGAGCAGCCGGTGCAGCGCGGTGGTGCCGGTGCGCGGCAGCCCGGTGACGAAGATCGGACGGTCGAGCGGGACGTCCGCGTGCCCGGGGTGCCGCCGCCACGCGGCCTCCGACCACAGCCGGGCCGCGAGGGCGCCGCGCAGGAGGGCGCGCTGCGCCTTGTTCCCGGCCGGGGTGAGCGCCGCCTCGCGGGCGCAGGAGTCGAGCAGCACGTCGAGGCCGTCGGAGTAGTCGTCGGCGCCGAAGTCGTCCAGGCCGGTGATCTTGCGGGCGGAGGCGTGCAGGTCCTCGGCGGTGCCGAGGGTCGCGCGTCCGGACGCCATCGGTGCTCCTCTCAGTGGTGCCACTCGCCGCAGTTGACGTCCAGGCACTGCCCGGTGACGGCGCGGGCGAGCGGGGACAGCAGGAACATCACGGTGTCGGCGATCTCGTCGGGCTCGGGCAGCCGGCCCAGGTCGGTGGTCGCGGCGGCCTCCTCGTAGACCGTCCGCGTCGGGACGTCCCGCGCGCGGGCGAGCTGCTTGAAGTACCACTTCAGGTTGGGCGCCCAGATGTAGCCGGGGGCGACGGTGTTGACGCGGACGCCCTGCGGCCCGAGTTCGGTGGCGAGGCTCTGCGCCATCGACAGCAGCGCCGACTTCGCCATCTTGTAGGCGCCGTAGGTGCGGCGGGAGTGCCGCAGCACCGCCGAGTTGATCATGACGACGGAGCCGTCCCGGTCGGCGAGCGCGGGCGCCAGCAGCCGGGTGAGCCGCAGCGCGGCCAGCACGTTCGTCTCGAAGCCCGCGCGGACGGCGTCCAGGTCGACCGTCGCGAGGTCCTCCAGCGGCGGCGTCGCGAACGCGTTGTTCACCAGCCCGTCGACCCGCCCGAACTCCTCCAGGGCGGTGTCGGCGAGCCGCGCGCACGCCGCCGCGTCGGTGATGTCGGTCGGGACGGCCAGCGCGCGGCGCCCGAGGCCCTCGACGTCCGCGGCGACCTCGGCGAGGCGGTCCCCGTTCCGCGCGGCGAGCACCAGGTCGGCGCCCGCCGCCGCGCAGCGGACGGCGAGGGCGCGGCCCAGGCCGGGGCCGACGCCCGACACCACGACGACCCGGTCCGCGAGCGGCGCGGCGAGCAGCGGGTCCGCCATCAGCCGAGCATCCGCCGCGCGACGGCGGTCTGCCGGGCCGCGATCCGGTCGCGCCACTCGTCCGGGCGGACGCGCTGGTGCCCGTGGTACGGCAGCCGGTCGGGCAGCGCGTCGAACGGCATCACCTCGACGGACGGGCCGTCGGCCGGGGTGAGGTCGCGGGCGAGGCGCTGCCAGCGGAACTGCAGGTAGCCGCGCCGGTGGCCGGTGGTCTCGATCCAGTTCGCCAGGCCGGGATCGCGCTCGCCGACGACGTACCGGATCATGCCGTCGGGGTCGATGCGGGCCTGGTCGGCGGTGAGGCTCGTCTGGTGGTTGATGTAGTCGAGCGACACATACCACATGCTCCCGAGCTGGAAGCCCTGGTAGGGCGCGACCGCCTTGTCGGCGGCCGGCACGGTGATCACCATGACCTCGTCGTCCGCCAGGTCGTAGTGCCCGACGGACGAGTACTGCGTGGCGAGCCCGCCCGGGGTGAGGCGCGGCTCGGTCAGCGTGTTGACTGGCAGCCGCAGGTAGTGCCACTCGGGGAACGCCAGGAACGTCCGGATCCGGGCCACGAGCATCCGCCCCGCCACGTCGAACCGGCGGGCCATCGCGGCGGCCGGCACCGGCGGCGGGGACGTCCCGAGCGTGTCGGCGCGGTGGATGCGGATCTCGCCGGGCCGCTCGGCCGCCCAGTCGCCGAACACCTCGCGGACGATCAGCATCGCCGAGCCGGGCGCGAGCGCGAAGTACCCCGGGCCCGCGTCCGGGCGCGGCGGCCCGAACCGCACCCGGTACCCGCCGTCCGGGCCGATGTCCAGCTCGCGGTCGTCGAAGGCGGTGAGGCTGTCGGGCGACGCGGTCGGCGAGTAGTCGCCGTTCATCACCTGGAAGCTGAGGTCGGCGGTGGTGCCGCGGCGGCCCGTCACCACGTACTCGGCGTCGTCGCGGATGTAGGCGTGGAAGTAGAGCGTGTCGGGGTTGTCGAGGCCCAGCTTGCTGTAGGGGCCGGTCGACGCGGCGAAGTACGGGAAGTCCTTCTGGTAGGCGCCCACCATGTGCAGGGACGCCTTGATGCTGCCGGCGAGGTAGTCGAGCCCCTCGGCGAGGTCCTGGTCGGTCCGGACGTGCGGGGCGGCGCGGATCACCCGTTCCGCCTCGGCGACCGCGGCGGCGAACCCGCGGGTGGCGGCGGTGTCCGGGTCGGGGTCCTCGGGGGCGGCGCCGCCCGGGGCGGGCGCGGGCGATTCGGCTGACTGGGGCGGTTCGGTGGTCACCGGGCTCCTCGGGTTGGCGGCACGGCCCGCGCCGGCGCACGGCGGATCATCGGCTGCAGGCCGGATACTAGAACGCGTTCTACCTGGGGTCAACGGGTCCGTGCGGTGCGGCCGCACGGCGGCGTCACGCGGCGCCCGGCGCCGGGGTGGTGATCTTCAGGCTCGGCACGTCGTCCAGCGACACCGTGTACTCGTAGGTGCGCCGGTGCCCGGTGCGCTCGACCCGCCACCGGCCGTCCTCCCCGCGCACGTAGGCGTCGGTGTAGTGCGCCGCGCCCCGGATCAGCAGCCGCGCCTCGGGGATGAGGACCGAGTCGTCCAGCGCCCAGATGCCGGTGGCCCGATCGCCGTCCACGTCGATCTCGGGCTGCCCCGCCGTGTGCGTGGTGATGCTCCCCGGCCCGAGGTTCTTCCGCATGTACGCGACGATGGCGTCCCGCCCCTCCAGCCGCAGCGTGCGGCCCAGCACCGGGGTGTCGTACTCGGCGACGGCGTCCGGGGTGAAGACCTCGGCGAACTCGTCCCACAGCTTGAGGTCGACGCAGCGCAGGTAGCGGTGCTTCAACCGGCGGATCTCTTCCAGCGCGACCAAATCCATGTGCACAGCCTGCTCGCCGCACGCGGATTAAGCAATAACAGGTTCTACTTCCCGGACGGCGCCGGCCCGCGGAGGGGGGCGGGGGGCGGTCGGCCGGTCAGCCGAGGAGGGCGCTGATCGCCTGGTCGATCAGCAGGTCGATCGCGAGCCGGACGATCTCCTTGAAGATCGGGATCTCCGCCAGCGAGGCCCCGAACGTCACGACGGCCGTCGCGATCGCCTGCGCGATGGCGATCGCCAGCATGATCAGCTGGATGATGACGTTGATCTTCAACGCGAGCACGATGCCCGCGCACAGGAAGAACGCCGCGCCGACGAGCGTCGCGCCCGTCGCGGCGTCCTCCAGGACCGACTTCGGCGACTCCTCCTCGCCCCACGCCTTGCGGAACGCCTCGATGTCGTCGCCCTTGTTCGCCGACATCACCTGCTGCGCCGCGCCGTCCGCCTCGGACACCACGCTCCGGACCTTCCCGGAGAACTCCATCCAGGTGGACCCGAGGTCGAACAGCTTCGTCTCGTCCGCCTCGGGCCAGGTGTAGCCCAGCATGCCCAGCAGCGAGATCAGCTCGCCCGGAAGCTGCAGTCCCATGTCACCTCACCGGGTCGTGCCGCCGAACGGTCACTTGCGGCCGCCGCCGGCCTTGGAGATGGCGTCGTTGAACGCCTGGCTGATCATCGTCATCTGGCGCAGGCTCTCGTTCTGGATCTCCTCGACCTGCTGGTTCAGCCGGTCGATGTCCACCGCCGGGCCCGCCGCGTCGGCGGCGTTGCTCCGCAGGTCGTCCAGCGCGGCGTTCGCGGCCGTCACCAGGTGCTCGCCCAGTTCCTCCGCCGGCAGCCGCATCGCGCGCGGGTTGATCTCGACCTTCTTGAGCCGGCCGCCGGACACCGCGGTGACCTTGACCCGGCCGTCGTCGGCCTCGCCGACGCCCTCGACGGTCTCGGCGCCGCCCGTCCCGGCCGCGGCCTTGCCCTGCCGCATCGACTCCAGCGCCTTGCGGGCCTCGGTCAGCATGCGGTCGAGGTCGTTGCTCGCAGAGTCCACGGAACCGCACCTTCCTTGATCAGCCCATCGAGCAGGATCCTAACCACCGAAGGCCCCGTGTGCGACATATGGCGGTCAATCACCGCAACGACCGGTCATGGCGCCGGTCACGGCATCGGTCATGGCATAGGTCTCACGGCATAGGTCTCACGGCACCGGTCTCACGGCACCGGTCACGGCCGGCGCGCCTTTCGGCGTCCCGCCCGGCCCCGGACGGTCGCGCCCGCCGGACGCCTCAGCCGTTCAGCGCCGCCGAGATCGACGTGACCTCGCCGACCATCTGCTGTTCGGCCTTCTCGTGGTTGTCGGCCATCGCGATCAGCTTCTCGCCGAAGCCCGACAGTTCCTCGGCCGACCCGGCGAACGACTCGTCCGCCTGCGCCTCAATGGCGGTATAGGACTCCCCGATCAGCATGCCGATGTCGTCGGCGCCCCACGGCTGCCCCATGCCCTGCACCGTCGACTTCAGGCCCGACCACTCCTGGTCGAGCCGGTCGCCCGCCGCCGACAGGGCCTTCGCCGCGCTGCGCAGCGTCTCCGGACGGACCTCGTACCCGTTTACCGTCATCCTCTGCCCCGATCCCGTGATCCGGCACCGTTCCCGACGTCCGCAACAGAATACGCGGCCCGCCGAACACCGGAACAGTCCCGCAGGTCTCCGCGCGCGAAGCCGCACGCCCGCGGACCCCGGAGACCGCCTGTTTATACTCCCGGGCCAACAACTCAATCCTGAGGGGTGATCCCACTGAGCCGGCGGAAAACCCGTACCGCACCGCAACTGCGCCCCAGCCCCCCGCATGCCGACCCCGGGCACCGCGAAGCCGTGCGCCCGCACCCTTCGCTCCCCCTGCGGACCGCGCGCTTCCGTGCGCGCACCGCCGCTCGAGGCGTCCGCGGATGAGCCCCCCGAGGAAAGGGAACGACAAGCTCGGCGTCGGCACCGGAAGAGCGGCCGGCGTGTTCGGAAACGTCGCCGGCAAACTGTTCGTCGTCCCGAACCGCAAAGGGAAAGTCGCCGTTCTCGATCCGAAATCGATCGACAGCAACACCCGGGCCCGGTGGCGCCGCGAGCGGAGAGGCGGAGGCGGCCAGAGCGTCCAGAGCCGCAAGGTGGATCCGAACGACCCCAACCTGGACGCCCGCGACCGCGAAATGCTCGACGCCATCGCCAAGGCGCGCCTCAACGCCGGCGACGACAACCCCGGGGTGAACTACAATGCCATCCGATACATCGACGGAAACGGCGACGAGCGGATTCTCGTGTCCCGCAGCGACGGGGTGCACTCCGAACGATTCGCCGCGAACTTTCTCCTCGACGACAATGTCCGCAAGGAGGATATTAAAGATCTGGTGACAGAAAGAGGCCCCTGCGTCAAGAATCCATCATGCTCGCAATGGGTCCTCCGAAATACCGCGGACCAGGACGGCAGCGGGGCCTACAATAATCCCGCGAACGTCGCCCATGTGGCGGACTACCAGGCGGGCAGCAATCTCAACAACAATCGACAGGCCACGAAAGACGTGAAAGAGTGGGTGGACAGCGTCTTCGCCCCGAATTCACCGTGGCGGTTGTAGCACTGGACACCGAGGACCGGCATGGCACCCGAACTGACCTTCGAAACACTGCGCGACACCTTCACGGAGACCGAGATCCTGCGACCCGCCGCGGAATCGATCCCCGGCGAGATCACGCACCCGGAGACCCGTGACTTCCTTTCCCGCACGGGCCTTCCCAGGACACTGCGGAACGGCGCGGTCGACATCGACGACATCGGCGACGGCGGCTGGCAGACCCTCGGCGCCCTGTGGGAGGAAATCCGCCCCCACGGCTGGACCTGGACCATGCCGGAACACCCCGAGCGCTGGTTCTCCCTGGGCGGCATCTTCGGTTTGGGACTCCTCGTCCTGAACGGGGAGACCGGGCAGGTCTGGATCATCCCGGAAATCGACGACGAAGACCTGACGCCCGTCCACAGCGGTGTCGACACGCTCGCCTACTACATGTACGCGATCGAACGGGACCGCGAACGCTACAGCCGGGAATTCGCCCTCTCGATCGAGCGGGACGCCGACGACCCCCGCGACGAAGCGGACGCCTACCTGGCGGCGGCCCGCGCGCTGGCGGCCGAACTCCACGACGTCGACCCCACCCCGTTCGTCAACGGGATCGACGAGGCGTGGGAGGACGACGGCGAGGGCCCCTGGGCGTGGATCTTCCGCGACATCTCCGAGGGAGGATGGTCCGCCTAGAAGAACCCCTACCGTGGTACCGAACCGGCCGGCGGCTGAGACCGCTCCCCATCTCGGAAGGAAAGCGTGACGAACCAGGCGCCTCTCAACGTGGGCGCGGGCCGGCTCCCGGCCATGGCGACCGTCCGCCGATGGGCGCAGGACCACCTGCGTCCCGCCCTGTGCATGGTGACGGGCTCCCCCTCCTCCGGGAAGAGCCGCCTGATCGCCGAGCTGATGGCGGACGACGCGTTCGCCGCGCGCTTCCACGCGTTCGTCCCGCTCCGCGGCATGACCCTCGCATCGGCCACCTGGGCGCTCGCCGAACAGCTCAGCCTCCCCGGCGAGACGCCCGAAGGGCTGCTCGCCGTCCTCGCCGCCGACGCCCGGCGCACGATGATCGTCGCCCCGTCCCTCGACGAGAGCGGCACCCTCTGCGACGGCGCGGAAGCGACGAAGATCGTCGAACGGCTGCTGCGGCCGCTGACCGACCTGCACCACGTCCGCCTCCTCGTCGAAGGGCGTCCCGAACACCTCGCGTTCACCGCGCACGCCGACGTGATCAGCCTGGACGACCCCCAGTACACCGACCGGGCCGCGTTCACCGCATGGCTCGGGCGCACCGCCACCGCCATGCGGGCCGACCCCCGCCTCGCCGCGGCCGCCGCGCAGTACTACCCGAACGCCGGCCTCGCCGAACTGGCCCTCCGCGCCGGCCCCGGCGACGACGTCGTGGGCCGCTGGCTCCGCCTCGTCCACCCGCAGGCATGGCCGGCCGTGGAGGCCCTGGCGTCCGCCTACGAGGACCTCGACGCCGACACCTGGTACCGCTGGACGACCGCGCTCACCGGCGACCCGCAGCGCGCCCGCGCCGCCGTCACCGCCGTCGTGCCCCTCGTCCAGCGCGTCGGCGACGGCTACCTCCTCGGCTGCCGCCCCGTCGTCGAAGCCATCCGGCGCGCCCGCACCCCCCAGGTCACCGCGCACATCGACCGGGCCCTCGGCGCGAGCCTGTACGCGTCCGTCCCGCAGGCCGGCGGCAGGCCCGACTGGTCCCGCGCGTCCGGCTACGTCCTGCGGCACCTCGCCCGCCACGCCGTCGAGTCCGGCGTCGCCCGGCAGCTCCTCGCCGACGCGGGCTTCCTCGTCCACGCCGAACCCATCGGCGTGACCGGCGCGCTCGAAGCGGTCCCCGGCCCCGCCACCGACGCCTGGCTGTCGGTCGGCACCGGCCTGCTCTCCGCGAACTCCGCCGCCGAGCGCGCGTCCGTCCTCCGGCTCGGCGCCCTCTCCCTCGCCGACGGCACCCTCGCGTCCCACCTCGCCTACTACGCCCGGCACGCCACGTGGGTGCCCGCCTGGGGCAACGTCCGTCCCGGCGACACCTGGCCGGGCACCGTCTCCAGCCTCGCCCTCGGCACCGAACCCGGCGTCCTCCACGGCGCGAGCATCGACGGCCCCGTCCACACGTTCTCCGCCGGCGACGGCACCGTCCTCGGCCGGACGCCCGCCAAGCCCGAGACCGCACGGGGCCTCGTCCCCCTCCCCGACGGCACGCTCCTGCGCCTCGACTCGTCCGGCGCCCTCGCCCTGCTCGGCCCGGACCCGGACGACACGCTCCTCGCCCGCCTCACCGGCAACGCGCCCCTCAGCGCCCTCGGCGCCGACCCCGCCGCCTCCACGATCGTCCTCGGCGACCGCTCCGGCGCCCTGCACGCCGTCCGCCCCGGCACCGACGACACCGACCGGTGCGACACCCCCTTCGGCCCGATCCAGGCCGTCACCTGCCTCACCACCCCCGACGCCCGCCTCGCCGTGTTCGCCGGCTCGGACGGCGCCGTCCGCATGTGGAACATCGGCGCCGACCTCCTCGACCAGCCCGCCGCCCGGCGCCCCACCGCCGTCTCCGCCGTGGCCTCCGCCCTCCTCCCGGACGGCCCCGCCTTCGCCGCCGCCTGGGTCGACGGCTGGATCTGGTTCTGGCGCTCGTCCCAGCCGGACATGCTGCTGGCCCCCTTCGGGCGCCCCGTCCGCACCCTCGCCCTCGCCCCGGACGGAACGCTCTACACCGGCGGCGCCTTCGGCGTCGTCGCGCTCCGCCCCGGCCGTCCCGCCGCGACCGCCCCCGCGAACTGAAAGACTGGCGCCATGACGGAAGACCTCGGACCCCGCTTGCGGAAGCAGTTCGGCCCGAAGGGCCTGCGGCCCCTCACCCCCCGGGCGCTCGCCGGCACGGCGCTCCCGCCCGCCTCCGTCACGTCCCTCGCCGCGGGCGTCCCCCTCCAGGTCGGCCCCTACTTCACCGCGACCGACCGGGAATCCCTCACCCTCGGCGACCACGCGACGGCCACCGACGCCCGCCGCCTCTCCCCGACGCTCTCCACCTGGTGCCGCCTCGGCACCGACCAGGGCGCGGAGATCTGCGTCGGCCCCTCCGGCGCCGTCCAGGCGGTCTTCATCGCCACCGACGCCGCCCCCCTGCACGTCAACGACACCGCCGAAGCCTTTCTCGACTCCCTCGCCGCCCTCGACCGCGCGCTTCCCGCCCTCCGCACC
>NZ_QHJN01000188.1:0-14067 GCF_003947565.1 Actinomadura sp. WAC 06369
CCTTCCGGTTGCTCGTCATCCGGTCGCCCCTCACCGGACGGTCGCCCATGCCCCCTCACCAGCCGCTCAACGTCGCGGAGACGTGCGTGGGCACCCGCGCGCTCGGGCCCGGCACGCGGTCGGCGGTCTGGGTGCAGGGCTGCCCGTTCCGCTGCCCGGGCTGCCTGGCCCCCGAGTGGATCCCGGACCGTCCGGCCCGGCGGGTGTCCCCCGCGGACCTGGCGGCGGAGCTGCTCGCCGACCCGGCGGTGACCGGGCTGACGTTCTCCGGCGGCGAGCCGATGGCGCAGGCGGCCGGGCTGGCCGAGGCCGCCCGGGCGGCCCGCGCCGTCCGCCCGGAGCTGACGCTGATCTGCTTCACCGGGTACCGGCTGGAGCGGCTGCGCGACCGCCCGCCCGGGCCGGGCGTGGCGGAGCTGCTCGCGGCGGCCGACGTGCTGATCGACGGCCTGTACGTCGCGGGCCGCAACGACGACCGGGGGCTGCGCGGCAGCGCGAACCAGCGCGTCCACCACCTGACCGGGCGGCTGCGGGAGCACGCGGCGGCGCTCGCGGACGGCCCGCGCCGCGTCGAGGTGCGCGTCCGCGACCGCGCGGCCCTGTACGTGGGGGTGCCGAGCAGGGCGATCGCGGCGGCGTACCCGGCCCCGGACCCACCGGGCGTCGCGCCGCCCGCACGAGCGGTGAACACCCCGGCCGCGTCCGGCGTCACATCCGAGTGGGCCGGGCCGTCCGGGCGGTGCGACGGCGGGGAGAGGAGCGCGCGGTGAGCGGTGCGAAGCGGATCACGGTGGACGAGCGGGCGTGGCGCGAGGCGAACCGGGCGGCGGCCCGGCTGAACGCCGTCCGGCGGGACGTGCCGCAGCTGCTGGACGCCGTCCGGCGGGAGCATCGGGCCGAGCTGGACCGGGCGTTCGGGGAGGTCGCCGGCCGCCAGGAGCGGGTGGAGGCGGCGCTCGGCGGGCTGAGCGAGCAGGCGAAGGAGGCCGAGCGGCGGACGGCGCGGCGGCTCCGCGAGCACGCCGACCGGATGCGCGGCCGGATGGCCGAGGCCGTCGCGGACCTGCGCGCCGAGCAGGCCGAGAGCGTCCGCGCGGCCGTCGCGGCGGAGCGGGCGGAGCGGCGCGCGCAGAACGCCGAGCTGGCCCGCGGCCTGGAGGAGCTGCGCGCCGACCGCGACCGCGCCGCGGCGGCCGCGCGGCGGGTCCTCGACGACGCGCGGCTGATGCGGGACGTGATCCGCGCCGAGCTGCCCCACGAGCGGTTCGCGCCCGGCCGGCTCGACGCGCTGGACCGGCGGCTGTCGACGGCCGAGGCGAACGTCGCGGGCGGGCTCGCGGGCGAGTCGCTGAGCCTGCTCCAGGAGACGTTCCTCGACCTGTCCGACCTGCGCGCGGAGCTGGTGCTGCTGGAGCAGGAGTGGCAGGCGGCCCGGGTGGCGGCGCTGGACGCCCTGACGATCGCCGCCGAACGGGTCAGGTTCGCGGCGACGCTTCCCGCGCCGGGCGCGGCCGGCGAACTCCTCGACGGTGTCACGTTCGACGTGGACCACTGGTCGGAGGGCGACCTGTCCCGCCTCGGCGCGGAGATCGAGGCCCGCGCGGAGGCGCTGCGCGACACCGGCGAGCCGCCCGGGACGGACGAGCTGCGCGAGGTCGTCCGGCGGGAGGCGCCGGAGCTGGAGCGCCGCCTCGACGCGGTCGTGGTGCGCGCGTCCGCCGCGCTGCTGGCGTCGCAGGCCCGGGTGAACGTCGCCGAGCAGGTCGTGGACGCCGTCGAGGAGGCCACCGGGTTCGCCTGGGCGGAGAACACGTACGCGGGCGACGACGAGCGCGCCGCGTTCTACAGCAAACTGCGGCACCTCAACGACAACGAGATCGTCATCGAGGTCGCGCACGCCGACGACGACGACGGCGGGCCGGGGGAGCTGTCGGTCCGGATCCTGTCGTTCGACCGCGACACCGCCTCGGAGGAGGAGCTGGCGGAGCGCGCGCGGGAGATCGCGACGGGGCTGCGGGAGCGGGGGCTGCCGGTCGGCGACCCCGCGGCCGACGCGTCCCGCCCCGACCCGGCCCTCGCGGACTTCGACGCCGTCCGCGCCGACGGCCTCACCGCCCGCGCCGACGGCCTCACCGACCGCGCCGGCGGCGCCGCCGAGGCGGAGCGTTCCCGCACGGACGGGCGGCGGTGAGCGCGGCGCCCGGCGAACGGCTCGCCGCGCTGCGCGGGACGGCGGCGGACGGCGACCCGGTGACGATCGTGCACGGCCCCTGCGCGGACGACGCGTTCGTCGACGAGGCCCACCGCGCGTACGGCATCGAGATCGCCCTGTGGGAGGCCCTGCACGCGGCCGGATACGAGCGGATCGTCTTCTACTCGCTGCAGCGCAAGCTCTACTTCCGCGACGCCGAGTCGCGCCGCCTCGCCCGTCCGGGGGACGGCGGTGCCGCGGGCGCGCGGGGGAAGCGCCGGATGCGTCCCGGGTTCGCCGGGCCGCTCGGCGACCGCGTGGTCACGGACGCGGCGCCCGAACCGGACGCGCCGTCCGCGCCGTCCGCGCCGTCCGGGATGACGGACGCGCACGCCGTCATGACCCTCGACCACCTCATGCGGCAGGACGCCGTCCGCACGGCGGTCGTGGTGCTGCACGCCGAGGAGGTGCTGAGCCACACCGGCGCGGGCCGCGCCCTGGCCACGGTGTTCGCCGAATGGGTCGCCTACCGGGGCAGCGCGCAGAACAAGTGCGTGCTGGTGTCGGGGCGGGCGTCGCTGGACGAACTGCGCGAGTTCGTCCGCGACCTCCGGCGGTTCCCGACGCTGGAGGAGAACATCCGGCGCCTCGCGGCCCGCGGCGACCGTCCCGGACGGGTCGGCGAACCGGACGAGACGGAACTCGCCCGCCTCGTCCACGCGGTCCGCCTGACCGGCGGCGGGGGCCGGCTGCGGATCGGGGACTGGGCCGGGCTCGGGCAGGTCGTGCGGGCCATGGCGGCGGCCGGGGAGCCGGTGCGGGTGTGGGAGCGGCGGCTGCGGCGGCTCGCCGCCGACGGCGTCCCGCTGGACGCGGCGGTGCTGCGCGAGCGCGGCTGGATCGTGTCCGCCGCCGGGCGCGGCGGCGACGTGTGGCGGCGGCTCGACGCGCTCGCCGGGCTGGACGCGGTCAAGGAGCGCCTCGCCGAGATGCGGCTGCTGATCGAGGCGGAGGCGCGGATGCGGGAGCAGGGCCGCGGCGCCGCCGAGCCCGCCGCGCACCACCTGGTGTTCGCGGGGAATCCGGGGACGGGCAAGACGACGGTGGCGCGGCTGGTCGGCGAGATGTACCGGGAGCTGGGGGTGCTGCGGCGCGGGCAGCTCGTGGAGGCGAGCGCGGCGGCGCTCGTCGGGCAGTTCGTGGGCGAGACGAAGCAGAAGACCGGCGCCGTCATCGACAGCGCGCTCGACGGCGTCCTGTTCATCGACGAGGCGTACGAGCTGGCCGACCAGCGCGACGGGTTCGGCGGGGAGGCGATCGGCACGCTGCTGACCCGGATGGAGAACGACCGCGACCGGCTCGTCGTGATCGCCGCCGGCTACCCGGACCGGATGGCGGAGTTCCTCGACGCGAACCCCGGCCTGCGCCGCCGCTTCCCCGAGGCGAACGTCATCACGTTCCCCGACTACGACGCGGCGACGCTCGCCGGGATCGTCCTCGGGCGGCTGCGCGAACAGGGCCTGGACTGGACGGACGGGTTCGACGCCGACGTCCGCCGCGCGGTCGAGGGGATGCACCGCACGCGCGGCCCCGGGTTCGGCAACGCGGGCGAGATGCGCAACCTGGCCGACGAGCTGAAGCGCCGGTGGGCGGTCCGGACGCGCGCCGCCGTGGACCGTCCGCTGGAGTCCGCCGACCTGCCCGAGCGGCTCCGGACGCACCTGCGCCCGGACGTCCCCCGCCTGGAGGCGCTGCTCGCCGAGCTGGACGCGATGGTGGGGCTCGTCCCGGTGAAGCGGACGGTCCGGTCGCTCGTCCAGCAGATCCGGTTGAAGCAGCGGCGCGGGAAGGGCGAGGTGGTCGCGCCGCACCTGCTGTTCCTCGGCCCGCCGGGCACGGGCAAGACGACCGTGGCGCGGCTCATCGGGAGCATCTTCCGCGACCTCGGGCTGCTCGCGAAGGGGCACGTGGTGGAGACGGGCCGCGCCGACCTCGTCGGGCAGTACGTCGGGCACACCGCGCCGCGGACGCGCGAGAAGGTCCAAGAGGCGCTGGACGGCGTGCTGTTCGTCGACGAGGCGTACGCGCTGGCGCGCGGCGACGACGGCCGCGACTTCGGCCGCGAGGCGCTCGACACGCTGACGCAGGAGATGGAGAACCTGCGCGGCCGCCTCACGGTGATCGCCGCCGGGTACCCGGGCGAGATGCGGGGGTTCCTGGCGGCGAACACCGGTCTGCGGTCCCGGTTCACGCAGGAGGTCGAG
Source organism: Actinomadura sp. WAC 06369 (assembly GCF_003947565.1). NCBI lineage: Bacteria > Bacillati > Actinomycetota > Actinomycetes > Streptosporangiales > Thermomonosporaceae > Actinomadura > Actinomadura sp. WAC 06369. The sequence goes on from NZ_QHJN01000188.1 coordinate 4,456, forward strand.
TTCCCCGACTACTCCCCGGAGGAGCTGGTGCGGATCCTGGACGCGATGGCGTCGGACGAGGGGTACCGCGTCCCGTCCGCGACCCGGGTGCGCGCGATGGCGTGGCTCGCCGCGGAGCGCCGCGCCCGCCCGGGCGACTTCGGCAACGCGCGGGCCGTCCGGGAGCGGCTGCTGCCCGCGATGGAGGCGCGGCTCGCGGCCCGCACCGCAGACGCGCACGACGCCGACGTGGACACCTTCCTCCCCGAGGACGTGCCCGATGCGTGCTGACCGGCCGGCGGAGGCGCGGGGGCGGCCGGGGTGCCCGGTCTGCGGGTGCCCGATCGCGCACGAGGAGACGCTGTGCGCCGAGTGCCGGTGGCCGCTGCACGGCGGGTGGCGGCTCGGGGCGCCCGGCGCCGGCGACGTCCGCGACTTCGAGGCGCGCCTCGCCGCGGCGCGCCGCGAACGGGACCTGCGGGCGGCGGTCCGCGCCGGGCGGTCCGCGGCGCCGTTCGTGCGGGGCGGGGAGCCAACCGAGCGGGAGTGGGCGGAGGCGGCCCGGATCGCGGCGGCGCCGCCGGTGTCGGACGACGCCCTGGCGGCGCAGCTCGCGGCCGCGCTGGAGCCGCCGCGCCGGGGGCGCGCCCTCGTCGTCGCCGAGGTCGGCGCGGACGTCGGGCTGACGGTCGTCCGGATCGAGCCGGACGCGCTCGGCGTCCCGCGCGTGCCCCCGGCGGCGGACACCGCGCTGGCCTGGGAGGCGGCGCTGCCGATGCTGTCGCGGGACCCGGACGAGCGGCGCTTCCAGCTCGCGGGCGGCCTCGCGGACGTCGACCGCGACATGCTGTGGCGGGCGCTGCGGGAGGCGCTCCCGGCGCGGCTCGGCGACCCGGGCGACGACGTCCTGCTCGTGCACCGCGACATCGGCTGGCCCGTTCCGGACCGGACGGTGCGGATCCTGCGGCGCGCCAACGGCCGCGCCCGGGTCGTCCCCGCCGGGTCCCGGACGGTGTCGGACCTGCTGGCCCCGCTCCTCGCCGCCCTCCCGTCCCCCCACGACATCGGACTCCTCGCGGTGGGCGTCGAGCCGGGCACCCGCCGCCTCCGCCCGCGGCTGCTCCCGCTGTTCCCGGCGGGGAGCCGGGCGGGCGCGGAGAGCGCGGTGCCGCTCGCCCGGCCGCCCGGGGACGCCGACTCGACCGTCCTCGCGGCCGTCGCCGCCGCCCCGGACGGCTGGACCGTCCTCACCGCGGGCGCCGCGAAGCTGCCCGCCGCCGGACGCACCGACGTGCGGGCCGTCCTGGACGGACCGGGCGCCGTCCGGTTCACCGCCCCCGGCCCGCTGAGCCCCGTCACCGCCCGGCTCCCCGACCTGCTCGCCGGGGTGCCCGACAGGCTGGAGATCCTCACCGAACCGGTCGACCTGATCTGCGCGGTGGAGCTGGGCGGCCCGGGCGCCGCCGTCGCGCGGCGCCTCGCCCTCCTGCGCGACCTGCTGGCCGAACTCGACCTCCGCTACGGGTCCCACCCCCGGCCGGGCCTGGTCCGGGCGGCGGTGTTCGGCTACGGCGACCACGCCTACGGGCGCGGCCGGGAGCGCCGCAAGACCGTGTCCGGCGCCTGGCTCGCCGCGCCCGCCGAAGCCCTCCGGGCCCTGTCGGGCCTGCGGGCGTCGCCGGTCGCCTACCCGGAGGCCGCGCCCGTCGAGGACGTCCTGCACGAGGTCGCCGGCCGGCTCCCGCCGCCGGCGGCGCGCGCGGCCCGGACCGTCCTGCTGACGGTCGGCGCCCGCCCCCCGCACCCGGCGGTGCAGGGCGACGACGACGTGCTGCCGTGCCAGTTCGAGCTGTCCTGGCGGACGGCGCTCGGCGGGCTCGTCCGCGCGGGGGTGGAGTGCGCGGTCGTCGTGGACGCGGCCCGCGCCCCCGACCCGGACCACCGGGCGTGGGCGGAGCTCGGCGCGCTCCTCCGGCATGATCTCGACGACACCGACACGACGCGGCTCGGCGCGGGCCTCGGCCTCCTGCCGTCCGCGCCGCAGACGCTCGACCTTCCGCTGGCCGATCCGGAACGAGGTGCCCGGTGACCGAATCCTCCCAGTTTGCCCCGCCCCCGCAGGGCGGGCCCAACGGCCCCGGCCCGAACCCGCCCCGGGTGGAGCGGCCGGTGCGGGAGCTGCGCCGCATCGGCCTGTGGGGCGCGCCGGAGAGCGGCAAGACGACGTTCCTCGCGGCGCTCCAGGTCGCGGTGCTGCGCAGCCCCGAGCAGTGGATGCTGTTCGGGGTCAACGAGGAGTCCAACGACTTCCTCGACACCCAGACCAGCATGCTCACCCAGCACCGCCAGTTCCCGCCCGCGACCCGCTTCTCCAACCCGCTGAGCTGGACGCTGCGCGGCACCACCACCGTCGAGACGGGCAAGAGGTTCGGCCGCCGCACCAAGGCCGTCCCGATGGAGTTCAACATCGACCTCGTCGACACGCCCGGCGCCGTCTTCGCCAGCAAGGGCGTCCCCGGCGAGGCGATGGCGGGCGGCGGCGACAACCTCGGCTTCGACGAACCCGACGAGCGCCCGTCCGAGATCGAGGAGGACGACGTCATCGAGCACCTCGCGGGGTGCGACGGGATCGTCTACCTGTTCGACCCGACCCGCGAGCGCCGCCGCGGCGACTCCTACAGCTACTTCCAGCGGACGCTGCTGAAGCTGTCCCGGCAGGTGTTCCGGGACCGCGGCTCGGTGGACGACCGGCTGCCGCAGCACCTCGCCGTGTGCGTCACGAAGTTCGACGCGCCCGAGGTGTACCGGAAGGCGCGGGTCGGCGGGTACCTCACCTACGACGACTCGCCGCAGATGCTGCCGCGCGTCCGGGAGGACTCCGCCGGGCACTTCTTCGCCGAGCTGTGCCGCGACTCCGAGGTCGGCAACGCGGACCTGGTGCTGAGCAGCATCCAGAAGTACTTTCATCCGGACCGGGTGCGGTACTTCGCCACGTCCGCGGTCGGGTTCTACCTCGGCGACTCGGACCGGTTCACCGAGAAGGACTACAGCAACGTCGCCAAGAACGCCGACGGCGGCATAGAGATCCGCGGCAAGGTGTGGCCGATCAACGTGGTCGAGCCGGTGCTGTGGCTCGGCCGGCGGCTGGACGGCGCGGCGAACGGCACCGGGCACTGACCGTGGCGACGAGTCCGGAACGTCCGGCGGCGGGACGCACGGGGACGGGACACCGGGAGACGGGAGGCCGGCAGCGATGGCACGGGTGACCGCGGGCTGGGCGCTGGTCGGCAAGCGCCCCGGCAGCAGCGACGACTACGGGGTGCTGAACTTCAGCCGGGAGCCGTACGACCGGGCGTCCTACGGGAAGATCCTGCACCGCTACGCCCTCGGCACCCCGCCCGCGCACACGGCGGGCGAAGGGGCGCTGCCGTGGGTCGCGGTGAGCTGGGTCGGCGAGCAGCCCGACCGGTACCTCGGCATCTCCGTGGAGACGTGGAGCGAGCACCGCGACGGCGCCGGCCGCCAGGTCGCGTTCACGAAGTACGTGTGCGTCCCGTACCGGCAGGTGCAGGCCGAGCCCGTCTCGTACACGGCGCTGTTCCGGGAGGTGCAGCGGCTCGACCTGCCGATGGACGGCGGCCCGACCGGCGGCGTCGAGCTGGTCCTGCCGCAGTACGACCCGGTCGCGCCGGCCCGCGACATCGAGCGGTTCGGCACCGAGCGGGTGATGCGGGCCGCCGCGATGCTGCTCGACGGGAACGTCGACGTCGTCCAGGCGGGCGACGCCACCCTGTGGGACCGGCTCGCGTTCCTGGACGCCGTCGCCGCCCTCCTCCCGTACGGGTACCGCGCCGGGTTCACCGGGGCGACCTGGGCGACGGGCCCGGCGCCCAACATCCGCCTGCTGTTCACCCGGCGCGCGCGCGGCGGCAACCGCGAACTGTCCTGGCACGGTCCGGACGAACCGGTCCGCCTCTCCCCGACCGCCACCGACTACCTGCGGCACCTGCACAAGCTGCTGAACCACCGCTTCCCGGACCTCGCGGGCCTGGTCTCCTACCTCGCGTCGGACGGGACGCCCTGCGAGTTCAGCGACCCCGGGCACGCGCTGCGCAGCCTCGCCGACGTGGAATGGCCGAGCGAGGTCGCCGCGGCCGTCCGGGCGGGCCGGGCGAACCTGCACGACGTGCGGCGGCTCGTGCGGGGGCAGCGCATCCACGAACTCCACCCCGCCGACCGGCCCCGCGTGTTCGACCACCTCGTCCGGGCCGCCGACCCCGACGACCTCGAACTGATCGAGCGGCGCTGGGACGACCTGGCCCCGCCGGGCGGCCCCGGCGACCCGCTGGCGGCGCTGGTGGAGGCGGCGGCCGTGCTGCTGTGGCGGGAGCAGCCGGACGGGCGGATCTCGCGGTACCTCGAGGTCGCCCGGCGCCGTCGCTTCGCCGGGGAGTTCCTCGCGGAACTCGTCCGGTGGGGGGCGGACCCCGACCTCCAGGGCCCCGAGTACCGGGCCGCGCGCACGATGGTCGCCGACCTGATCCGGGACGCCGTGGACCCGTTCCGGCCGGAGGAGATCTTCTCCCCGCTCGTCGTGAACGTGGTCGAGGATCGCGGGGTGGCCGCCGCGCTGCTGATCGGGGAGACCGCGGGGGAGCGGCGCGTCGCGGCCTGGGTGGCCTGGCTCGAGAACGTGCGGGGCGACCTGATGGACCCGTTCCGGACGGTGCTCGACGGTCGGCAGGTCACCGTCGAGACCATCGGGGGGATGGCGCAGACCGAGCGGACGATGGTGGCGGCGCTCGTCTGGGTGGCGGCGCGGCTGGAGCGGCTCCGGTGCGTCCTCCCCGCACTGGTCGACTGGCTCGGGCGGCACGGCGAGCCGTCCCGCGCGGCCTGCGAGTTCGCCGCCGCCACGCTGAACCGGGCCGAGCCGCCCGACCCGTGGGCGCAGGGCGCGTCGGACGCCGTGCTCCTCATGCTGGGGTCGTCCGCGCGCTTCCTGGCCGACACGGTGGGCCACGCCGACTTCCGGGGCTACGAGGACGGGTTCCTGGAGGCGTGGCGGCACCGTCCGACGCCGGGCATGGAGCAGCAGCTGGTGGTGGGGCTCGCCCACGCGCTCCGGATGCGCCCCTGGGCCGGTGCCGGAACCGCCGGCGCCGACAACGTGCTCAACCTCGCCCGGCACCTGGTCGGCAGCGTCGACCGGGACTGGGATCCGCTGGCCACGGTGCTGGCCACCGAACCGCCGGACGAACTGCTCGCGTACCGTCCCGCGTACCGCCCGCTCCGCGCGCTGCTGGTGCCGGACGAGGCCGCCCATCCGGCGGCGCAGGGGGGCGCGCCGTCCGCCTTCGGTGGGGCCGAGCACGCCGCCCCGCGCGGGCACGGCGCCGTCCAGTTCACGCCGCCTCCGAGTGCGGGTGACCCGATGGCGGAACACGGCCCCGCCCCCGGCCCGGCCATAGCGCCGCTGTACGGGCAGGGCAACGGCACCGCCCCGCCGTCCACCGAGGGCGCCTTCGGGCGGATCAGGGCGGACTCCGGGATGGACGACGTCGCCGCCGCCTACCTCGCCAGCGTGCTCGTCGGCGGCTCGGCCCCGGACGCGCTCCGCCACCTCGCCGACCTCGGCAGGCCCCTCACCACGCGCGAGATCCTCGAACTGGCGCGGCGGGTCGAATACGAGGTCGGCGGCCGCTACGACGCCGCGCAAGCCGCGAGCCGGGTCGAACAGCTCGTCCGGGCGGTCCTCGACGGCGCCCCGGGTCCCGCCGCGGCCGCGGAGTTCCGGGACGCGCTCGCGGACGCGCTCAGCGCGCAGATCTCGCGCCGGGCGCTGCTGCTGGAGACGGCGGCGCTCGGCGACGAGGCGTGGCAGCCCCCCGAACCCGTCCGGGTCCGGCTCGACGAGGCCAAGGACCGGATCGACCACGTAGCGAAGCGGGGGCGCGGGAAGAGACTGCCCGGCCTCGGACGCGGCAAGCGCAGGTCGGGCGACGGATGAGCGGGGAGCTGACGGTCGCGCTGGACGTCGGCTCGGCCACCACCGCGCTCGCCGTCGGCGGCCCCGGCGGGCGCCCCCTCGCGACCGTCGTGGAGCCGACCCCGGACCCCGCCGACCTGCCCGTCTTCCTGTCCAAGCTGCTCGCCACCGGACGCGAGCGGGCGCCCGGCGCGCTCGGCGACATCGCCGTCACGATGCCCGCCCGCTGGCTGGACGGGACGGCCGAGGGCGTCCGCGCGCACGAGCGGCTGCGCCGCGTCCTGCTCGCCGAGCTGGGCTGGGGGCAGGTGACCTGGCTCGACCAGGTGGACTGCATCGCCGCCGCCGCCTCCCACGACGGCCGCGCCGCGCCGTCCGTCCAGGGCCCGCTGCTCGTCTGCGACCTCGGCGCCCGGACGATCGCCGCGGCGCGCTGCGCGGCCGGCCCCGGGACCGTGCGGGCCGACGCCGTCGCGGTCGCCGACCGGCACCGGGTCGCCGGGCGGGCGTTCGCCGAGGCCGTCGCCGCCGCGACCCCCGTGCCCGCCTTCGACGCGCTGTTCGCCGAGGCCCGCACCCGGCAGGCGCGCCGCGCGGCGGCCGTCCTGTCCCGCGCGTGGACGCACCCCCGCTACCGGGAGGCGCCCGTCTACCGGCTGGGCGACGCGGAGATCACCGCCGGGACGCTCGTCGGCGCGTTCACCGACACCGCCGAGGCGCTCACCGACGTCGTCCGCCGGGTGCTGGACGGGACGCCCGCCGGGGTCGCGCTCGCGGGCGGCTTCGGCATGTTCCCGCTGGCGGGACGGGTGCTCGCGGACACGTTCGGGCTCCCCGACCCGTCCCGGCTCGGCCCGGCGGCGGCGGTGCGCGGCGCGCTGCTGATCGCGGCGGGCGCGGTCACCGCCGCCCCGCCCGCGCGCCCGGCCGTGACGCTGCCGCTGCACCGCCTGCGCCGCGGGCTGCTGGAGGTCCGGGAGGTGCCGCTCGACCCGGGCGCCGACATCGCCCGGCACGAGGGCCGGCCCGTCCGGGTGGAGATCCCCGACCGGGGCACCGCGCCGTTCCACGTCCGGGTGGACGGCCGCGACGTCGCCCTCCCGCCGCCGGACGTCCCGCCCGGCGAGTACCTGCTGGGGCTGCGCCCGTCCCACGCGGGGCCGGGCGCCCTCGTGCTGTATCCGGCGGGCGGTGCCGGGGAGCCCCGCCCCTGCCCGATTCCGCCCGCCCCCGTGACCGACGGAGCCGCCCGATGACCCAAGCCACGGACGACCTCAAGACCCGCCTCGCCGCCGTCCTCGCCGACGACGGGCCCGTCGCCGCGCTGACCGCGCTCCGCCTCGCCGCCGACTGGTCGGCCCGCGCCCTCGGCACCGCCCCGGACGACGACGTGTCCGCGTTCCGGGCGGTGGCCGAACTCGACGACGCGCTCGACCGGATCACCGAACTGGAACGCGGCGTCCCCGCCCTGGTCCAGGCGGCCGCGCCGGGCGCGCCCGTCCGCGACCACCTGCGGGAGCGGCACGCCGCGCTGGCCGCCGCCCGGGCGGACCTCGCCGCCGACCGGGCCGTCCTCGCCGAGCTCGGCCAGGTGCGGGACGAACTCGCCGGCCTCGCCGACGAGCACGAGCGGCTCCGCGACCGGGTGGCCGAGCTGCGCCGCCTCCGCCGCCTCGCCGACGAGGTCGACGACCTGCGCGCCCAGCGGGACGCGCTCGAGACCCGCCAAGCCGCCCTCACCGAGTCGGCCGCGGCCGAACGGGCCGTCGGCGACGCGGCCGACGGCGTCGTCCGGCTCACCCGCGAGCAGCTCGAACTGCTGCGACCGCGCGTCCGGGACGCCCTCCGCGAGGCCGCCGACACGACGGCCGAACTGGCCGGCCTGCGCGAACGGCTCGACGACGCCGAGGGGACGACCGAGCGCGAACGCGCCCGGCTCGCCGAGGCGGAACGCGGATTCGAGCGGCTCTCGGACCTCCGCGACCGGGTCCGCGGCCCCCTCCGCGCCTACCTGCGCGCCGACCGCGCGCTCGCCGCGGGCCTCGCCGCCGCCTCCGGCGGCCCGCCCTCCCTGATCAAGGAATCGGGGCTCGACCGCGCCGACCGCGACCTCGCCGATCTCGAGGGCCGGCTCGACGCGATCGACGCCGCCCTCGGCCGCGCGCTCGACGAGCACGCCCGCGCCCAGGAGGGCGCCCGGGCCGTCCTCGGCTGGACGGGCTGACGCCCGGCTTGACCGCCGCTTTGCGGCGTTGCGTAGGGTGAACGGCAGAGACGCAGGTCAAGCGATCGTAGGGAGTCGCATGAGAATCGGGATCGTCGGGGCCACCGGCCAGGTCGGGAGCGTGATGCGGGAGATCCTCGCGGAACGCGCCTTCCCGGTCGACGAGCTGCGCCTGTTCGCGTCCGCGCGGTCCGCGGGACGCAAGCTGCCGTGGGGGGACGGCGAGGTCACGGTCGAGGACGCCGCCGCCGCGGACTACGCGGGCCTCGACATCGTCCTGTTCTCCGCGGGCAAGGGCTCCTCGAAGGAACTCGCGCCGAAGGTCGCCGCCGCCGGGGCCGTCGTCGTCGACAACTCGTCCGCCTGGCGGCTCGACCCGGACGTCCCCCTGGTGGTGTCCGAGGTGAACCCGCACGCCGCCGCGAACCGGCCGAAGGGCATCATCGCCAACCCGAACTGCACCACGATGGCCGCGATGCCGGTGCTGCGCCCCCTGCACGCCGAGGCGGGCCTGGAAGCCCTGGTCGTCTCGACGTACCAGGCGGTGTCGGGCAGCGGCCTCGCGGGCGTGTCGGAACTGCACGAGCAGAGCCGCAAGGTCGTCGAGAACGCCGACAAGCTCACCCACGACGGCTCCGCGGTGCAGTTCCCCGAGCCGGACGTGTACGTCCGCCCGATCGCGTTCAACGTCCTGGCGATGGCCGGGTCGATCGTGGACGACGGGCTGAACGAGACCGACGAGGAGCAGAAGCTCCGCAACGAGAGCCGCAAGATCCTCGAGATCCCGGACCTCAAGGTCTCGGGCACCTGCGTCCGGGTGCCGGTCTTCACCGGCCACTCCCTGCAGGTCAACGCCCGCTTCGCGCGCCCGATCACGCCGGAGCGCGCCGCCGAGCTGCTCGCCGCCGCCCCGGGCGTCGAGCTGAGCGACGTCCCCACCCCCCTCCAGGCCGCCGGCAAGGACCCGACCTTCGTGGGCCGCATCCGCCGCGACGAGACGGTGGAGAACGGGCTGTCGCTGTTCTGCTCGGGCGACAACCTCCGCAAGGGCGCCGCCCTCAACACAGTCCAGATCGCCGAACTGATCGCCGCCGAGAAGAGCTGACGCGCAGGTCGACACGGCCCGTGCACCATGTGTGCGCGGGCCGTCGGCGTCCCGTCAGGCGCTGCGTGCGCCCCGGACCTCCAGCGTCTCCAGGAGGCGGGCCGTGCTGGCGGCGATCTCCTCGACGGCCCGGTCGAACGCCTCGGCGTTGTGCGCGGCCGGAGCACGGAACCCGGAGATCTTCCGCACGTACTGGAGCGCGGCCGCCCGCACATCCTCGTCGGTGGCGTCCTCGGTAAACGGCGGGCGAAGCGTCTTGATACTGCGGCACATACCTCCATTGCATCACCCCCCACCAAAGCCCGCCAGAAAACC